>PHEM01000505.1 GCA_002842935.1 Alphaproteobacteria bacterium HGW-Alphaproteobacteria-13
ATTGCGTGCAGGGTGGTCGGGGTCGCCCGGAACGGCATCAAACACACCCGCACGCAAAATCCAGGATTCACTCAACGCATAGTCCACGCGTACCGCCAAGGACGTAACCGGGAAGATCGAAGGGCCATTTTCGCCCGACTGCGAAAAATCCGTCCCAATCCCATGCGCACTACCCAGAAAAAGCGCGGCGGTGTCAATGGCATCGAACTCGGTGTTGAGATCGATCAGGCCCAATTTGACTGAACCGCGGCCCTGCCTGAAGCGCTGCAAATACCAAGCTTCGTACAACCTGAAGTTTTGTGGCGTATCGATGTTCGATACTGTTTGCAGGTCACCAACAACAGTGTCGGAAAACGTCGCCGAGTTGTTGTACAGGCCGTAGACGAACAACTCGGCATCCTCGCCAAACCAGGTGGCTTGGTGGCTGGCAGTAATATCCAGGTTATCCATGTATCGGCTTGCGCGCTGGATGCCACCATCAACATTGCGCATCACCTCCCCGCTATAAACCGCTTCTACGCTCCATGCCGGCAAAGCTTGTGCGATTGGCACGCCCCAGCATGCGCCAAACACACAAATAATGGCGCTGATTTTGAACATAACTCCCCCGATGCGCGCGGTGATTGCCGCGCGCTTGCATGTCTTCATCAATAAGCGCAGAACCCGGCGAAGCCGGCGTCTGCAATCAATGCCGGTGCAGGTGCTGCCGCAACCTGCCTGCACGACACGGTGCGCTTGCACTGTGCCGCGCTGGGCGGGTACTACCGGCGATGCCGCCACTACGCCAGTTTGAATCGGCCAACCAGCAGATGCACTTCACGCGCCTGATCGGACAACTGGCCAGCCGTAGCCGACAGCTCCTCGGTTTGGGCTGCGTTGGACTGTGTCACCTGATCCATCTGGGTAACTGCACGATTGACTTCCTCTACGCCGATCGACTGTTCCTGCGAGGCTGCGGCAATTTCGCCAACTACATCGGTGACGCGCTTTACCGCAACCACGATCTCGGCGAGCGATTGCCCCGAGCGATTGACCAGCGCCGCACCATTGCCAACCTTGCCCAGCGAATCATCGATCAAACCCTTGATTTCGCGCGCCGCACCGGCGGCACGCTGCGCGAGGTTGCGCACTTCACTGGCTACCACCGCAAAGCCGCGGCCCTGCTCGCCCGCACGCGCCGCTTCCACGGCGGCATTGAGCGCCAGCAAGTTGGTCTGAAACGCGATCTCGTCAATCGTGCTGATTATGACGCTGATGCGCTTGGACGATGCGTTGATTTCATCCATCGCCGCAACCGCATCAGCAACCACTGCACCGCCTTTCTCGGCAACATCGCGTGCTGTGCCGGCAAGGGTATTGGCGAGGCGCGCATTGTCGGCATTCTGGCGGATGGTGCCGGTGATCTGTTCAAGGCTGGCAGCCGTCTCTTCCAGGCTGGATGCCTGCACCTGTGCGCTATCACTGATGGAATCGGAGGCCGCATGCATTTCTTTGGAAGCCTGGGCGACCGCATCCATCGATGCGCGCGTTTGCACAATCACATCGTGCAGCTTTTGCATGAAGCGATTGAATGCCAATGCCATGTGTCCAATTTCATGCCGTTCATGACCATCCATGCGCTGAGTGAGATCACCATCGCCAGCGCTCAACTCATCCATTGCCCGTTCAAACGCGGCGATTGGAGTAACGATGCTGCGCACGAGCAGCAGTGACGCAATGACCAGCACAACCGCGCCAACCAGCATCAACGCCATCATGGTCAACTCGGCCACGCGCTCGCCAGTGTGGGCATCGGTCAATGCGGATTTGTTGCTGTCGACAATTGCTTGCCCCAAGCGCTCCATCACCACCTCCAAGCTGCGGAAGCGA
>PHEM01000057.1 GCA_002842935.1 Alphaproteobacteria bacterium HGW-Alphaproteobacteria-13
CGTCGGGATTGTCGAGCGCATAGAGCCACAGGCCCAGCGAGGGGAAGCAGATTTCGGCGTCGATGCCTTCCAGCTCCATATCCTCGAGGCGGCCGGGAATCTCGCGGATGCCCTTGCGCTGCGCATCGCCAAGCTCTTTTTCGCGGTGCTGGCCGACGCGCAGGCGATAGATGATCTTATCCTTGGTGCCCGTGATCAGATATTCGCCTTCCTTGCGGGCGTGGATGGCGTGATCCTTGAGCGACGCGGGCAAACCTTCGAGGAAGATGTCCGCAGGTTCCATGATATGGCTGTCGGCACTGAATACAAAGGGTTTCATGACAGTCTCCTCTCGAATCACATTGTGTTGCCTTCATTAAAGGTATACTTAGTTATACAAGTCAAGCATATTTCCGGATAGAAAAGGTCGATATGGACGGTAAAGAGGTATCTGATTTGGGCGGACTGATAGAAAGGTCGGCCGAAACGCTCGCCAGCCGCACGGCGCGGGCGCTGGCCGATCTCAGCCTGGCGGCTCAGCCGGGCGATCATCTGGGCGCGGAGGACGATCTGCTGCGGCGCTTCGGCATCAGCCGCCCGACCTTGCGCCAGGCCGCGAAGCTGGTCGAACGCGACCGGCTGATCAGCATCCGGCGCGGCATCAAGGGCGGCTATTTCGCCGAGCGGCCCGACGCGCGCGACGCGATCCAGTCGCTCGCGCGCTTCCTGCGGCTGAAGGGCGCGACGCTGGGCGACGTCATCCAGGTGACGCGGCCCGTGGCGGAAGAGGCGGCGGTCGCGGCGGCCGAGCGGCGCGGCGAGGGCGATGTCGAGCGGCTGCGGGCCTTCGTCGCCGCGATCGACGGTCATGACACGCCGCGCGCGCTGATCGCCGCCGAGGTCGAACTGGCGCGGCTGATCGCGGACATGAGCGGCAATCCGGTCGTCGAGCTGGTGATGGAGATCGGCTACAGCTTTGGGCTTGATGAGCGCGGCAGCGACCTTTACGCCGACCCGCAGCGGCGCGAAAAGGCGCGTGCGATGCAGCGCGGCCTGTGCAACGCGATCATCGACGGAGACCCGGACATCGCACGATTGATGATGAACCGTCGTTCGCGCCAGTTCGACGCATGGTTGGGAGGGGCGGCATGAGCATCCTCGAATTTCGCGGCTTCGCCGGTGTCCGGCTGGAGGCCGAGGCGCTGGGCGCCGAGGACGATCCCGCCGTGCTGCTCGTCCACGGCGCGGGACAGACGCGCGCGGTCTGGGGCAGCGTCGCACAGGCGCTGGAAATGGCGGGGCGGCGCGTGATCAGCCTGGACCTGCGCGGCCACGGCGGCAGCGAATGGCCCGAGGACGGACGCTATGATTTCGGCGCCTTCGTCGAGGATCTGCGCGCCGTGCTCGCGCAGCTCGGCACGCGGCCGGTCGTCGTCGCCTCGACGCTGGGCGGCTGGGTCGCGGCGGCGGCGCTCGAACAGGATGCGGCGCTGCTCGCCTCCGGGCTGGTGCTCGTCGATGTGCCCGTCGCGGTCGATCCCGACGTGGCGCGGCGCGTCCACGAACGGCTGCGCGCCAGCGCGGGGCTGTCGCCGGGGCAGGCGCAGTGGGACGCCCGGTTGATGGAGGCGATCGACGGCGTGGCGGCGGCCGGGCACCTCGCGGCGGCGGCGCCGAAGATCGCGCTGCCGACGCTCTATGTGCACGGCGCGGTGAGCGAGATCATCTCGCACGCCGCCGCCGCCGCCTTTACCGCGAAACTGCCCGACGGCGAATTCGTCGAGGTCGAGGACGCCGCGCTGGTGGTGCGCGAGGACAGCGTTGACGCGCTCGGCGGCTATCTGGTCGATTTCCTCGAACGCCGCGCGCCGCGCGCTTCGCCCGAATATCGCGCTGGGTCCGACGCCCGCACGTTCCGCGACGCGCTCGGCTGCTTCGCGACCGGCGTCACGGTGGTGACGGCGGTCACCCCGGACGGCACGCCGATCGGGTTGACGGCGAACAGCTTCACTTCGGTCTCGCTCGACCCGCCGCTGCTGCTCGTCTGCATCGCCAACACGGCGGGAAGCGCCGCCGTCCTGCGCGATGCCGACCGCTTTGCCGTCAACGTCCTCCAGATCGGGCAGCAGCCGACCTCGAACCGCTTTGCGGGCAAGGGCGAGGATCGCTTCGCCGCGACGCCGTGGGAACTGGGCGAATATGGCACGCCGGTGCTGGTCGGCTCGCTGTCCAGCTTCGAATGCGCGCGCGACGCGATTCATGACGGCGGCGATCATTTCATCCTGGTCGGCCGCGTGCTGAAAGCGATCTTCGAGCCGCGCCGCGACCCGCTGCTCTATTTCCGCGGCAAATATCGCAAGCTGCATTTCGCTTGACGCGCGCGCAAAGCGTCATATCATACTAAGTTATACAAGTTGGAATCGGGGAGAGTAGGCGGATGGCCTGGTCGCATCAGGATCAATGCGCGATCGTCGGTGTCGGGGCGACCGACTATTATGTGCGCGGCAAAAGCTGGCCGCGCACGATCAACGACATGGCGGCGGAGGCGATCATGAACGCCTGCGCCGACGCGGGGATCAGCCACAGGCAGATCGACGGCTTCGCTTATTATTCGACGGCGGGCGCGGGCTATCTCGACAAGTTCGACACCGCCAGCCTGATGGAAACGCTGGGGATGCCGCACATCGGCTTTTCGGCGACGCTGACCAGCGGCGGCGGCGGCTGCGTCGGCGCGGTCGGTCTCGCGACGGCGGGCCTGATGAACGAGGATTGCACCTATGCGGTGACGCTGATGGCGCTCCAGCAATTGCCGCAGCACCGGCTGGGCGTCGTCTTTGGCGCCGCCGCGCCCAGTCCCGAGAACAGCTTTCTCCAGCCGTCCGGGCTGGTCGGGCCGGGGCATCTGATGTCGATGCTGACGCGGCGGCACATGCACCTCTATAGCACGAAGCCCGAGGCGCTGAAGGAGATCGTCCAGGCGACGCGCGCGAACACGCACAACCGGCCGAAGGCGGTGCGCAGGAATCCGCTGTCGGACGAGCAGTATTGGGGTTCGCCGATGCTGGCCGATCCGCTGCGCCGCCTCGATTTCTGCCTGGAGACCGATGGCGCGGTCGCGGTCATCACGACGACGAAGGACCGCGCGAAGGATTGCCGCCACAAGCCCGCGCTGATCCACGCCTGCGCGCACGGCGGCCAGCGCGAATGGGGCCGCGCCTTTGCCTGGATGGGCATGCCCGACCCCTATTTCGCGAGCGCGGGGCATGAATTCACGGCGAACCGCGTCTGGGCGCAGTCGGGCCTGACGGCGCGGGACATGGACGTTGCGCTGCTCTATGACCATTTCTCGCCGATGGTGCTGATGCAGCTTGAGGATTATGGCTTCTGCGCGCGCGGTGAGGGGAGCGATTACGTCCTCTCCGGCAAGATCCGCTATGACGCGGCGACGGGCGGCAAGGTCAACGGCGGCGTGCCGGTGAACACGCACGGCGGCAACCTGAGCGAAGCCTATATCATCGGCATGACGCACCTTGTCGAGGCGGTCGAGCAAGTGCGCGGTACCGCGATCAACCAGGTCGCGGACGCCGAATTCGCGCTCGCCTCGGGCGGTCCCGCCTCGCTTCCCGTTTCCAGCCTGATCCTGAGGAGGGACTGACATGGCCTATGGTCCGGCGCGAGTGCTTCCCGGCGAACAGATTCGCATCACCACCAATCCCGATACCGAACCTTTCTGGCAGGCGGCGAGGGAGAACCGGCTGACGGCGTGCCAGTGCGGCGAATGCGGCCGGTTCCGCATGCCGCCCACGGCGGTCTGCCCCGATTGCGGCAGCCGCGAAAAGAGCTGGCCGACGCTGCCCGGCACCGCGACGGTGTTCAGCTATGTTGTGTGCAACAGGAATCCGAAGACGGGCGAGGATTATGTCTATGTCCCCGTCGTCGTCGATCTCGACGGCGCGCCGGGCGCGCGGCTCAACGCCAATGTCACGGGCTGCGACGCCGACGAAGTGCATATCGGCATGAAGGTCGCGGTCGAATGGACGCCGATCCAGGACGATTGGGTGTTGCCCAATTTCTGCAAGGACTGACGCGATGCTGGGTGACTTGCGTATCGTCGAGATCGGGGAAGGGATGGCGGTCCAGGTCGCCGGGCTGATGCTGTGCGAACTGGGCGCGGACGTGCTGAAGGTCGAGCGTCCCGGCGGCGACCCCGCGCGGGGCACCGCGCCCTTCGCCAACTGGAATCGCGGCAAGCGCAGCCTGGCGCTCGACCTCGACATGCCGGAGGGACGGGCGGCGCTGAACGATCGGCTCGCGGGCGCCGACGCGCTGCTGCATCAATTCACGCCTGCGCGCGCAAGGGCGCTCGGGCTGGACGACGCCGCGCTGGCTAAGGCCTATCCCCACCTCGTCGTCTGCGGCATCACGGGTTCGCCTTACGACCATCCCGATGTCGAGCGCGGCGACGACGAACTGCTCGTCGCCGCGCGGCTCGGCGTGCTTTACGAGAATGACGGCCACCGCGCCGGGCCGATCGTCTATCGCTATCGCCAGGGCAGTTGGTCCGCCGCGCATCTGGCCGCCGCGTCGATCCTCGCACGGCTGGTGATGCGGCTCCAGTCGGGCAAGGGCGGGGCCGCGCACACCTCGATCCTTCAGGGCTATCTCGCGACGCTGCCGCTGGTCTGGGGGCGCAACAGCGAAGGGCCGATGCCCAATCCCCCGACCTTCCCGCCGGGCAAGCCGCGTCCCGTCGCCGTGCAGCTGTTCCAGTGCGCGGACGGCGACTGGCTCCAGATCATGGACCCGGCGCGCCAGTTCGATTACGCGACCATGCCGACGATGTGGGAGGTGATGGCTGAGACCCATATCGACATCGAAACCGAAGCCGGGCAGGCCGAAGCCTTTCGCCGCCGCCCGCTCGTCAACTGGCTGGCCGACCTGCGCGCCGCCGATGTCGCCGCCGAGCCGGCCTTTCCGATGGGCGAGGTGCTGCGCCACGAGGACGCCGTGGCGAACGGCTATGTCGTCGAGGTCGACGATCCCGAGCTTGGCCGGACGCGCCAGCCGAACACCCCCTTCCACAGCGACGCCGACTTGCCGCAGGGCCGCTCGGCGCCGCGTCTTGGCGAAGGCGGCGACAAGGGCTGGGCGCCCGGGGCGGCGCCCGCGTCCGGCGAAGCGCCCGCCGAAATCCTGGAAGGGGTGCGCGTCCTCGACCTCGGCATGTTCCTCGCCGGGCCGATGGGACCGTCGATGATGGGCGACATGGGCGCCAACGTCATCAAGGTCGAGGCGCTGACCGGCGACCGTATCCGCTTCATGCACCGCTATTATCAGGCGGCGGCGCGCTCGAAACGCAGCCTCGCGCTCGACCTGACGAAACCGGAGGCGCAGCCGATCCTCCAACGGCTGATCCAGTGGGCCGAACTGGTCCATCACAATATGCGCTTTCGCGGCGCGGCGAAGCTGGGTCTTAGCGAAGAGGGCATCCGCAAATACAGCCCCGACGTCGCGTTCAACTATTCGAGCGCTTATGGCCAGCGCGGAAGCCGGGGTAACTGGCCGGGCTATGACTCGATCTTCAACGCCATCGCGGGCTGGGAGTTCGAGAATGCGGGCGAAGGCAATCGCCCCGTCTTCAACCGCCCCGGCACGATGGACGTCGCGACGGCGCAAAGCAGCCTCGTCGAACTGATGGCCTCGCTCTATGCGAAGCGCCGGACGGGGCGCGGCTATACGACGCAGACGTCGCTGCTCGGCCTCGCGGCCTTCACGCAGGGGGAGGTGCTGATCGGGCCGGACGGCCGGCTCACCGACACCTATCATCTGACCGGCGACCAGACGGGCTTTTCGCCTTATCATCGCATCTATCCCTGCGCGGACGGGCAATGGATCGCCGTCGCGGCGCACAAGCCCGCGCAGCGGCAGGCGATGCGCGACCTGCTCGGCGACGATTTCGAAGCCGGGGCGAAGGCTGAGACCTCCGCCGACCTGCTCGGCAAGCTCGAGGCGGCGGGCGTCCCGTGCGACATGGTGGTTTTTGAGGATGCGATGAACCGCTTTTTCGACGATCCTAAAAATCGCGAATTGAACCTGATTTCGGTCCTGCCGCAGCCGCTGTACGGCATGGTCGAGCAGCCGGGCGCTTTCTGGCATTTCGGGGACGTGCCGATCATGTTCCGGCGCTGCTGCCCCGCCGTGGGTGAGCATAGCGACGAGATATTGCGCGAAATCGGCTATTCCGACGACGAGATCGCCGGGTTCCGCGCCGCCGGGATCGTCGCATGACGGACCCCGCCGCGCTGCTGCCCGAAGGGCTGGCCGTGGCCGTCGAGGCGGCGAGCGGCGCGCGCATCACGGCCGTGCGCCCGCGCGGCGGCGGCGGCGCCTCGCGCGAGGGGGCGGAACTCGACCTCGCCTGGCCCGATGGACGCGCCGTGAGCGCCTATATGAACTATGACGTGCACAAGGCGGGCGCGGGCGATGACGCCGCTTTCCTGCGCGAAGCGGCGATCCTGCGCGCCCTGTCGGGACCGCTGGCCGGGGCGGGGGTGCGCGTGGCGCCCTATCACGCCTCGGTTCCCGAACAGCGCGCGCTCGTCTGCGGCCTGGTGCCGGGCCGCGACCGTTTTGGCGCGATCGACGATCCCGTGCAGCGCGACGCGCTTGCGCGCGATGTCATGGGGCAACTCGCGGCGCTGCACCGCATCGACGTCGCGGCCAGTCCGGTCGAGGGGATGGGACCGGTCGAACCCGCCGAAACCCTGATCCGCCGCCGCATCGCCTATCTGCGCGCGGCGAACAGCGGACGGGCGTGGGACCCGCTGATCCACTTGTCGCTGGACTGGCTGGAGGCGAACATCCCGGCGGACATGCCCGCCCCCGTCATCGTCCACGGCGACGCCGGACCGGGCAATTTCCTTTTCGACGGCGACCGCGTCACGGCGCTGCTCGACTGGGAACTCGTCCATTACGGCGACCCCATGGCCGATCTCGCCATGCTGTGCCTGCGCATGTTGTTCCAGGGCTTCGTGCCGCCGCCGCAGGCCTTTGCCGCCTATGAGGCGGCGGGCGGTCACAAGGTCGATCTTGCGCGCGTCCGTTACTGGCGGCTGCTGTTCCAGACCGGCTTCGCGCGCCGCGCGCGCTATGACGATCCCGACGCGCCGCCGCCGCCCAATCTGGGCATGAATCTGGTCTATTCGACCATCCACCGCCGCGTGTTGTCGGAGGCGCTGGCCGAAGCGGCGGGCGTTGCGCTGCCCCCAGTGCGGCTGCCCGACGCGCCGCCGGGCGCGCACGACCGCAGCTTCGCCCTCGCGCTCGATGACCTCAAGGAGGTGATCGTCCCGCGCGCCGCCGACCAGCAGGCCGCGGTGAAGGCGAAAGGGCTGGCGCGGCTGATCAAATGGTGGCGCGCGATCGAACGGTTCGGGCCGGGCTTCCACGCCGCCGAACGGCACGAGATAGAGGCGGCGCTCGGTCTCGCGTTCGACGATCATGCCGCGGCGTGGAAGGCTTTTTGCGATCAGGTGGCGGGCGGCCGCATCGCCGCCGCGCCCGCGATCATCCTCTGCAACGCGCACGAGACGCGCGAGGCGGCGCTGATGGCGGACGCGATGGGCGGTATCGCCGCGACGAAATTCGCGCCGTTGGAACAATGAACCGGAAAGGTGGACGAGATGTCGAAGGATATATTGGGATATAGGGGCAAGCGCGTGGTCGTCATGGGCTGCTTTTCCGGGACGGGCGAAGCCTGCGCGCGCGCGCTGGTCGATCTCGGCGCCGAAGTGCATGGCGCCGACATCAAGCCGTCGCCCGTGAACCTCGCGTCCTTCACCGAGGTCGACCTCAAGAATCCCGAAGCCATCGCCGCCGGTATCGACAGGATCGGCGGCAGGATCGATGCCGTGTTCAACGTATCGGGCCTGCCGCAGACCTTTCCCGGCGAGGATGTCATCACCGTCAATTTCCTGGGCATCCGGGCCTGGACCGAAGGCTGGATACCGCATCTCAACCCTGGCGCGGCGATCGTTTCGGTATCGTCGCTGGGCGGCATGAAGTGGTTGACGCGCCAGCCCCTGCTGCGCGAGTTCATGGCCATCGAGGATTTCGAGGACGCGCGGCAATGGTATCGCGACCGCGCCGAGGAAGTGGGCGATCCCTACAGCCTCGCGAAGGAAGCGATCAACACTTGGACGCAGGTCCGCGCGCCCGACCTGATCGCGCGCGACATCCGCATCAACTGCACCATGCCCAGTCCCATCGACACGCCGATGCTCGGCGAGTTCCGCAAGGTGGCGGGCGACGCCGTGCTCGGTGCCTTCGCCAAGGCGAAGGGCCGCTATTCGACGGCGGAGGAGCAGGCGCTGCCGCTGATCCTGCTGAACAGCGACGCCGCGAGCTTCATCAGCGGCGTCTGCCTGCCGGTCGATGCCGGGCTGGCGGGGGGACTCGCCACCGGCGTGCTCGACCTTCAGAAAATGATCGCCGAAGCGGCGGCGGGCTGAGGCGGGTTCAGGCGTGCGCGCCCAGCATCATCGCCATGCTGTGCGCCGCGGCCGCCTTGAGTTCGGCATAGCTGACGCCGTCGTCATGATCGCGGCTGATCGGGCCGATGGCCGACAGGCGCTCGAGCATCATCAAGATGGTGCCCGCGCAGGAACGCGGCGACAGGTGCGCGGGCGTCCGGCCCGCCGCCTGCGCGCGCGCGACCTGGCGGCTGATCGCGTCCATCATCGGCACCGCCTGCTTCATGCGCGCCTGATAGAAGCGCGTGTCGCCCTCCTCGGCGGCGAGGTTGCGGACGACGAAGATGGTGCGGTGGCGGTTCCAGATCGCCGTATAGCAATCGACGAACGCGCGCGCGGTCTCGGCGCCGCCGGGGGCGAGCCAGTCGCGCGCGATGAGCGCTTCGAGTTCGGGCGAGGTCTGGGTCGCGGTTTCGAGCGCGGCCAGCACGACTTCGGGCACGCCCCTGAAATAGACGTAGAAGGTCGCGGAAGAGGTTTGCGCGGCCTTGGCGACATCGACGACCGAAACGTCGCGCAGCCCGTGCGTTTCGAGCAGCGCGACGGTCGCGTCGATCAGCTGCTGGCGCGTCCGCCGGCCCTTGGCGCCGAGCTTGCGGCCGTTGGCGCCCGCGTCCGTCGCCGCGATCTCGATGGTCGATTCCTGCATCATATTGCCGTCCCCGTTTCGATTGCACCCGCGATCCTAAGGCTGGACTTGCGATGTGGCAAAAAATTGACGTATCGTCAAAAACAACGATGAAAGAACGGAAAATCGGGGAGTTAGGGATGGAAAGGCTGACAGGAAAAGTCGCGGTCGTGACGGGCGCGTCCAAGGGCATGGGGCGGCATTTCGTCGCCGCGCTGGTGGAGGCGGGGGTGCGCGTCGCCTGCCTGGCGCGACCCTCGGACGCGCTGTCCAGTCTCGCCGGTGAATTTGGCGACGCCGTGCTGGCGTTGCCGTGCGACGTCACCGATTCGGCGGCGGTCGATGCGGCGATCGCGCGCACGGCCGAGCATTTCGGCCGCATCGACGTCGTCGTCGCCAACGCCGCCGTCTATCACCCCTTCGCGTTCGAGAGCGGCAGCGACGAAATCATCCGCAGCCATGTCGATATCAACATATTGGGCGTGTCCTGGCTGATCCGCGCGAGCATCCCGCATCTGCGCGCCACCAAGGGACAGATCGTCGCGATCAGCAGCGAATCGGTGCGTATGCCTTTCCCGATGCTCGCGCTCTATGCGGCGACCAAGGCGGCGGTCGAAACGCTGCTGGGCGGCCTGCGCGACGAACTGCGATCCGACGACATCCGCGTCACCGTGCTGCGGTCGGGTTCGGTCAAGGGCGGCTCCGGCGGCGCAGCCTGGTCGCAGGAGACCGTCGCCGCCTTTTACAAGAAGATCGTCGAGACCGGCCATGCGTCGATGACCGGCGAGGCCGCGACGCCCGAATCGATGGCCAAGGCCCTGCTTTCGGTGATCGGCCTGCCCGCCGACATCGGCGTCGACCTGATCGAGGTGCGTGCGGCGCAGTCGGGACTACCCGAAGGGGCGAAGAAGGTCGCCGAATAGCGTGACGGGACGCCGCAACCTGCCGCTGCTGATCGGCGCGCTCTGGGTCGCAGAGGTGACGGGATCGTTCGAGACCGCGATGATCCTCGCCGCGCTCAAGCGGCTGATCCAGGATTTCGGCGATCCCGCGATGGTCGGCTGGCTGATCACCGGCTATCTGATCGTCGGCGCCGCGATCGCGGCGATCGTCGGACGGCTGGGGGATTTGTTCGGGCGGCGGCAGGTGCTGATCGCTGTGCTGGCGGTCGGCGCGATCGGATCGCTGATCAGCGCGCTGTCGGGCAATTTCGCGGTGCTGCTCGCGGGGCGGCTGATGCAGGGCGTCACGGGCGCGATCCTGCCGCTCTGCATCGGGCTGGTGCACGAGAATATGGGCAAGGACCGCGCGCCGATGGGGATCGGGCTGATGATCTCCGGCGCGTCGATCGGCACGGCGGCGGGGCTGGTCGTCGGCGGGATGATCGTCGATCTTTACAGCTGGCACGGCATTTTCTTTGCCAGCGCCGGGCTTTGCCTGACGGCCGCGCTCGCGGCGCGCGCCTTCGTCCCGGTCTCGCCGCGCCGCGCGGGCGGGGCGCCGGTGGACTGGCTGTCGGGTCTCGCCTTCGCGCCGGGCGTGGCGCTCGTCCTCGTCTATTTCAGCATGGGCAGGGTGTGGGGATGGGCCAGCCCGTGGGTGCTTGCCGCGCTCGCCTCCGGCCTGCTGTTGGTCGGCTGGTGGTGGCGCGCGAGCCTGACGAGTCCCAATCCGCTGATCGCGGTGCGCAGCTTTTCGAACCGCACCATCGCGGTCGGCGGAGCCGTCACGGCGCTGGCCGCGATGGGGACGCTTCAGATCACCGTCTTTTTCTCGCTGCTGCTGCAAGCGCCGGTGTGGACGGCGGCGGGGCTTGGCTTTTCGGCGACCGTCGCGGGCCTGGCAAAGCTGCCCTCCAATCTCAGCTCGACCTTCGCGGGACCGCTCGGCGGCTGGCTCGCGGGGCGCGGCGGAGGGCGGCTGGCGCTCGTCGTCGGCGGGCTTGTCACCACGGCGGGCTGGCTCGTCTGGTTCCTTGTCGATGTGAACAGCTTCTGGCTCGTCGTCGCGCAGCTGATCCTCATCAGCTTCGGCGCGACGATGCTCTTCTCGGTCGCGCCGACCGTCATCGCGCAGGCCTCGCCGCCCGAACGGATCAGCGAGATTTCGGGGATGCTCACGGTCATCCGCCAGCTTTTCCTCGGCATCGGCGCGCAGATGGTGACGACCCTGCTGGCGGTCGATGTCGTCCGGCGCGGCAGCGAATCCTATCCCTCGCCCTTCGCCTATGACCTCGCGGTGATCGCGATCGTCGCGCTGTGCGGCGGTGCGATCCTCGTTTCCTTCCTGCTTCCCAAAACCATCGTACAGGATCCGGCATGAGACCTCTTCCCGAACTGACGCCCGAAAACACCGCCTTCTGGACCGGCGGCGCAGACGGCAGGCTGATGATCGCCTTTTGCCGGGATTGCGACCATGCGATTCATCCGCCGCAGATCGTCTGCCCGAAATGCTGGAGCGAGCGCGTCGAAAGCCGCGCGGTCGCGGGGACGGGCACCGTCTACAGCCACACCGTCAATCACCAGCCCTGGGCGCCGGGCATGGCGGTGCCCTTCGCGCTGGCGGTGGTCGATGTCGATGGCGCGCCGGGCGTCCGGGTGACGGCGGAAGTCGTGGGCGCCGACGCGGACAGCGTCGCGATCGGCCAGCGGATGAAAGTCACTTTCCTCCACATCGACGATGTCTGGTTTCCGCAGTGGGAGCCGGCACAATGACCATGAACGCCGCCATCACCGGCGTCGGCATGTCCGACATCGGCCGCAAGACGGGCCGCGCCGCCATGGCGCATCTTCTGGAAGCGGCGCGGCGCGCGCTCGACGGCGCGGGGCTGACGAAGGAAGATATCGACGGCATCTGCACCTATCCGGGCAAGGCCGACAATTCGCCCGGCATGTCGCCGCTCGGCACGGGCGAGGTTCGGAACGCGCTGGGCCTTCGGACGCGCTGGCACAGCGCCGTGCTCGACGGTCCCGCGCAGATGGCGCCGCTGATGGTCGCGGCGATGGCGGTGGCGACGGGGCAGGCGCGCCATGTCCTGTGCTTTCGCGCGCTGACCGAAAGCAGCTCGCAGACCGCCGCGCAGCGCGCGAGCATCCCCGGCGCGGGCCGCGCGCGGCTGGGCGGCTGGTACAGCTATCTGGTGCCCGCCAACGCCATGTCGGCGTCGAATTGGGCGGGGTGGATGGCGACGCGCTATTTCCACGAGTTCGGCATGACGCGCGAGCATCTGGGCATGGTCGCGACCGGGCAGCGCGCCTTTGCGCGGCACAACCCCTCGGCGGTGATGCAGTCGCCCTTGTCAATGGCGGATTATCTGGATGCGCGCATGATCTCCTCGCCGCTCGGCCTGTTCGATTGCGACGTGCCGATCGACGGGGCGTGCGTGATCATCGTGTCGGCCGCCGACGCCGCGAGGGATTGCGCGCGCGCGCCGCTGACGATCGAGGCGCTCGGCTCGGCGCTTCATTCGCAGGAGACATGGGACCAGCGCGCCGACCTGACGACGATGGGCGCGCACGACGCCTGCGCCGACCTGTGGTCACGCACCGACATGACGCCCGGCGATGTCGATGTGCTGGCGCTTTATGACGGGTTCAGCATCTTCGTCCCCTATTGGCTCGAAGCCTTTGGCTTCTGCGGCCATGGCGAGGCCAAGGATTTCATTGCCGAGGGCAATATCGGTCCCGGCGGACGCTTTCCCGTAAACACCGGCGGCGGGCAATTGTCGGGTGGACGGCTGCACGGCTTCGGCCTGCTGCACGAAGCCTGCACGCAGCTTTGGGGGCAAGGC
>PHEM01000058.1 GCA_002842935.1 Alphaproteobacteria bacterium HGW-Alphaproteobacteria-13
CGCGATCCCGCCAACCTGCCGCATGGCGAGATGGGCGTCGATATCGCGCTGGAATGCACGGGTTTCTTCACCGACGCCGAAAGCGCGGGCAAGCATCTGACCGCCGGAGCGAAGCGCGTTCTGGTCTCGGCCCCCGCCAAGGGTGTGGACCTGACCGTCGTTTACGGCGTCAACCATGACAAGCTGACCGCCGAACACACGATCGTGTCGAACGCCAGCTGCACTACCAACTGCCTCGCGCCGGTCGCCAAGGTGCTGAACGACAGCGTCGGCATCGAACGCGGACTGATGACCACGGTTCACGCCTATACCAACGACCAGAAGATCCTCGACCAGATCCACAACGACATGCGCCGCGCGCGCGCCGCGGGCATGTCGATGATCCCGACGACGACGGGCGCCGCCCGCGCGGTCGGCGAAGTGCTGCCCGAACTCAAGGGCAAGCTCGACGGTTCGGCGATCCGCGTGCCGACCCCGAACGTTAGCCTGGTCGACCTGACCTTCACGCCGAAGCGCGACACCAGCGTCGAGGAAATCAACGCGATCCTGAAAGCGGCGTCGGAAGGCGCGCTGAAGGGCGTTCTCGCCTTCTCCGACGAGCCTTTGGTGTCGATCGATTACAACCACTGCCCGGCCAGCTCGACCATCGACAGCCTCGAAACCTCGGTGCTCGAAGGCAAGCTGGTCCGCGTCGTCAGCTGGTACGACAATGAATGGGGCTTCTCGAACCGCATGGTCGATACCGCGGGCGTGATCGCGTCGCTTCTCTGATAGTTCCAAACCCGTTTGGACTGAGCTTGTCGAAGTCCTGTCCTTCTTGAAGGAAAGAACGGCCCTTCGACAAGCTCAGGGCGAGCGGAGTGAGAGATGACTGGATTTCGTACCCTCGATGACATCGGCGACGTAACCGGCAAGAAAGTGCTGGTGCGCGTCGATCTCAACGTCCCGATGTTCGACGGCTCCGTCGCCGACGACACGCGGATTCGCGCGGCGATGCCGACGATCCGCGAACTGTCGGACAAGGGCGCGATCGTCCTGCTGCTCGCCCACTTCGGGCGGCCCAAGGGCGCGAAGAACCCGACGCAGTCCTTGAGCCTCGTCATCGACGGCGTCGCCGATGTGCTGGGCCATTCGGTGATGTTCATCCCCGACTGCATCGACGAGGGCGCGAAGGCGGGCGTCGCGGTGCTGGCGCCGGGCGACGTCGCGGTGCTGGAGAATACGCGCTTCCATCCCGGCGAGGAAAAGAACGACCCGGCCTTCGCCGACGCGCTCGCCGAAGTCGGCGACCTCTATGTCAACGATGCTTTCTCCGCCGCGCACCGCGCGCACGGCTCGACCGAAGGCATTGCGCGGCGCCTGCCTGCTTTCGCGGGCCGCGCGATGGAGGCGGAGCTGAAGGCGCTCGACGCCGCGCTCGGCAATCCGGCGCATCCTGTCGCGGCGGTGGTCGGCGGCGCGAAGGTTTCGTCCAAGATCGATGTGCTCAGAAACCTCGTCGGCAAGGTCGATCATTTGATCATCGGCGGCGGCATGGCCAACACCTTCCTCGCCGCGCGCGGCGTCGATGTCGGCAAGTCGCTGTGCGAGCATGACCTTGTCGATACCGCCAACGCGATCTTCGACAGCGCCGACGCGGCGGGCTGCACCATCCATCTGCCCTATGACGTGGTCGTCGCGAAGCAATTCCAGCCTAACCCGCCGACGCGCACGGTCAACGTCCACGAAGTCGCCGCCGACGAAATGATCCTCGATGTCGGTCCCGCCGCCGTCGAGGCGCTGGCCGATGTGCTCAAGAATTGTCGCACGCTGGTGTGGAACGGCCCCCTCGGCGCGTTCGAGACGCCGCCGTTCGATGCCGCGACCGTTGCGCTGGCGCGCACCGCCGCCGCATTGACGGCCGAGGGATCGCTGGTGTCGGTCGCGGGCGGCGGCGATACCGTCGCAGCGCTCAACCATGCCGGGGTCGCGCGAGATTTCACTTTCGTTTCAACGGCCGGCGGCGCTTTCCTCGAATGGATGGAAGGCAAGCCGCTGCCGGGCGTGGACGCGCTTAAAGCCTGAATTTCGCGCGCATTGCTTCCCCCGGCGGGGATGCTATGCGCTTCATCCCATACGTATGCAATAAACCGGAGACCGTCATGACGACCGCCAATGCCGAGATGCTGGAACAGATCAAATCGGGCCAGGGCTTTATCGCCGCGCTCGACCAGAGCGGCGGTTCGACGCCCAAGGCGCTCAAGGGCTATGGCATCGAAGAGGACGCCTATTCGGGCGATGAGGAGATGTTCGCGCTGATCCACGCGATGCGCAGCCGCATCGTCACCGCGCCCTGCTTCAACGGCGAAAAGGTGATCGGCGCGATCCTGTTCGAACGCACGATGGACGGCGAGGCGGACGGCAAGCCCGTGCCCGCGCTGTTGTGGGAACGCGGCGTCGTGCCGTTCCTGAAAGTCGACAAGGGGCTGGAGGCCGAGGCCGACGGCGTCCAGCTGATGAAGCCCAACGTCGATCTCGACGCGCTGTGCGAACGCGCCGTGGCAAAGGGTGTGTTCGGGACCAAGATGCGCAGCGTCATCAACCTCGCCAATGCTGCGGGCGTAAAGGCAATCGTCGAACAGCAGTTTGCCGAAGCGAAGCGGATCGCCGCGCACGGCCTCGTCCCGATCATCGAGCCTGAAGTGAACATCAAGAGCGCGGAACGCGACGCTGCCGACCGGCTGTTGCTCGATGCGACGCTCGCCGCGCTCGATGCGTGGGATGGCGCGCCGGTGATGCTGAAACTGTCGCTGCCGACCGAGGCCGGGCTGTTCCAGCCGCTGGTCGATCACCCCAAGGTGCTGCGCGTCGTCGCGCTGTCGGGCGGCTTCAAGCGCCCGGAAGCCTGCGTCGAGCTGGCGAAGAACCCTGGTATCATCGCCAGCTTCAGCCGCGCGCTGCTCGAAGACCTGCGCGCATCGATGAGCGACGATGCGTTCAACGCCTCGCTGGGCGGCGCGATCGACGAGATCCACGCGGCGTCGGTCGCGGGATGATGCGATTGCCCGGTTGGGGCGGCGCCGCTATGACGCCGCCATGACCCAGCGGATTTGCCAGCTTTACCTGATTTCGCCGCTCGACGTCGGCGGCGATTTTTCCGCGCGGCTGGAAGCGGCGCTGGCCGCCGCGCCGGTCGCGGCGTTCCAGTTCCGCGTCAAGGATGTGAGCCAGCATGAGGCCGCGCGGCTTGCCGAGCCGCTTCAGGCGATCTGCGCGGCGCATGATGTCGCCTTCATCGTCAACGACGATATGGCGCTGGCGAAGCGGCTTGGCGCGGATGGCGTGCATCTGGGGCAGGGCGACGGCGATCCCGTCGAGGCGCGTCGCCTGCTCGGCCCGCAGGCGCAGGTCGGCGTGACGTGCCACAACAGCCGCCACCTGGCGATGGAGGCGGGGGAGACCGGAGCCGACTATGTCGCTTTCGGCGCCTTTTTCCCTACCGCCACCAAGGATGTCGAGCATCGCGCAGATCCCGAAATATTGACATGGTGGCAGGGGCTGTTCGAACTGCCCTGCGTTGCGATCGGCGGCATCACGCCGGAAAATGCGCAGCTGCTGGTCGATGCGGGCGCCGATTTCCTCGCCGTCTCGGGCGGCGTGTGGGACCATCCCGAAGGGCCTGCGGCGGCGGTTCGCGCCTTCGCCGAACTCTTCGCGGATCAAGCGACGGGATAGAGCGACAAGCGTTAAATCCGAACCGTATCCCCGAGCGAAGACGAGGGGCTTGTTCGAGCGGAGCGAGAACCCCGGCGCCCGCCGCCTCGTCTTCGCTCGGGGAAGCGGCGATTCGGATTTCGTGCGATCTGCAATACGTCAAATCGGTGCGCGGTGCTTGCCCTTCGGCGTCTGCGCGGCTAAGGGCGCGCTCCTATGGTCCGGCGCCCGCGCGGCGCCGGCGGCTCTTTCATTCCTGAACAGCGAGTGTGCGCGATGAAGATCACCGGCGTTGAAATCCGTCCCGGCAATATCCTTGAATATGAAGGCGGCATCTGGAAAGTCACCAAGATCCAGCACACCCAGCCCGGCAAGGGCGGCGCCTATATGCAGGTCGAGGCGAAAAACTTGATCGACGGGCGCAAGCTGAACAACCGCTTTCGCAGCGCCGACACGGTCGAAAAAGTCCGCCTCGACACCAAGGATTTCCAGTATCTTTACGCCGAAGGCGACGACCTCGTCTTCATGGACAAGGATACGTACGAGCAGATCACCATCGGCAAGGATGTGGTCGGCGACGCGCATGAATTCCTGCAGGACGGCATGGATGTCGTGCTGGAACTGTGGGAGGAGCGCCCGATCTCGGTCGAACTGCCCGAACAGATCGAGGCGACGATCGTCGAGGCCGACGCGGTGGTGAAGGGGCAGACGGCCTCGTCCTCCTACAAGCCCGCGATCCTCGACAATGGCGTGCGCGTCATGGTGCCACCGCACATCACCAGCGGCACGCGGATCGTGGTCAATGTCTATGACCGCGAATATGTCCGCCGCGCGGACTGATAGCCGTCGTCCCCGCGAAGGCGGAGACCGCTAGCGACCTTGCGCAATGCCGATTGCGGCCCCCGCCTTCGCGGGGGCGACGATTGAGGAAAGAACAATGGCCGTCTCCGGCATCATCACTGTCATGGAACGCGCCGCGCGCAAGGCAGGCGCCAAGCTGCGCCGCGACTTCGGCGAGATCGAGCATCTCCAGGTCTCGCAGAAAGGTCCGGCCGATTTCGTGTCGAAGGCCGATCAGGCCGCCGAACGCACCCTTTATGACGAGCTGACTCACGCGCGCCCCGGCTGGGGCTTCCTGATGGAGGAAGCGGGAGAGATCGAGGGCGAGCCGGGCAAGCCGCGCTTCATCATCGATCCGCTCGACGGCACGTCCAACTTCCTCCACGCGATTCCGCAATTCGCCATCTCGATCGCGGTGCAGGAACCGAAGCTTGGCGGCGGCTGGGGCGACGTCACGGCGGCGCTGGTCTATCAGCCCGTCACCGACGAAAGCTATTGGGCCGAGCGCGGACGCGGCGCGTGGCTGCACGACCGGCGCCTGCGCGTGTCGTCGCGGCGTCACCTCAACGAATGCCTGATCGCGACGGGCATCCCCTATATGGGCCATGGCGACATGGCGCAGTGGAGCCGCATCTTCGGCGCCGTCGCCCCCGAAGTTGCGGGCATCCGCCGCTTTGGCGCGGCGAGCCTCGACCTTGCCTGGGTCGCGGCGGGCCGGTTCGACGGCTTTTGGGAAAGCGACCTTGCGATCTGGGACGTCGCCGCCGGTATGCTGCTGGTGCGCGAAGCGGGCGGCTTCGTCAGCGACTTTCGCGGCGGGGACCGCGCGATCGAGCGCAGCGAGTTCGTCGCGGGCAGCGGCGCGGTGCACAGCAAGCTGCAAAAGCTGGTCGCGGGCGCGCTGCGCAACGCCTGATTTAATTTGGGCCTGACATAATTTCCGGCAAGCAGCGAAAAGCCGTTGCCACTGTCATTGAGGCCGGTTAAGAGGCCGCCGGTCGCGGGGCCGTAGCTCAGATGGGAGAGCGCTGCAATCGCACTGCAGAGGTCAGGGGTTCGATTCCCCTCGGCTCCACCAGCGACCTTTTTCCCGAAATCACGCGAGGCGGATGAAGCTGTCGAGTACGCGCTTCGTGCCTGCCTGCTCGAAATCCACTTCCAGCTTGTTGCCGTCGATGTCGGCGATTGCGCCATAGCCGAATTTTTCGTGGAACACGCGGCAGCCGATCGCGAGGTCGGCGCGCGCCTTGGCGCCGACCGAGGCGGCGGGCGCGCCTTCGCTGGGGGCGGGGGCGCGGGTGATGGTCGAGGAGGCGGTGACCGCGCGCTGCCACGCCGGGCCGCGCGTCATGGTGCGGGCGGGGCTGCGGCCAGAAGCATTGGCGGCGACATGGGCGAAGGGGTCGCCCTGCGCCGACCAGTTGGCGCGCCACAGGCTCTGCCCGCCGCCGAAGCTGTTTTCGCTCGTCACATGCTCGGGCGGGATTTCGACGATGAAGCGGCTGGGGATGCTGCTCATCCACTGGCCATAGATGCGGCGGTTGGCGGCGTGATAGATGCTCGCGCGCTGCCTTGCGCGGGTGATCGCGACATAGGCGAGGCGGCGTTCCTCTTCCAATGCCGCCGTGCCGCCTTCGTCGAGCGCGCGCTGCGACGGAAAGACGCCGTCCTCCCACCCCGCGAGGAAGAGATGGTCGAATTCCAATCCCTTGGCGGCGTGGATCGTCATGATGGTGACGGTTTCCCGCTGGTCGTCATTGTCGCGGTCCATGACCAGGCTGACATGCTCCAGAAAGGCTTCGAGCGAGTCATATTCCTCCATCGCGCGGACGAGTTCGGAGAGGTTTTCGAGCCGCCCCGCCGCCTCAGCGCTGCGGTCGGCTTGAAGCATCGCGGTATAGCCCGATTCGTCGAGGATGATCTGCGTCAGTTCGGGGTGGGGAAGGTCGTTCGCCTTGCCCTGCCAGCTTCGCATCTGCGCGACGAAATTGGCAAGCTGGCGGCGCGCCTGCGGCGTCAGTTCGTCGGTCTCTGTGATCCGCGCGGCGGCGTGGAACAAAGGCAGGCGCTCGGCGCGGGCGAACTGGTGGATGCGCGCCAGCGCCTTGTCGCCGAGCCCGCGCTTGGGCGTGTTGACGATGCGCTCGAACGCCAGATCGTCGGCGGGCGACTGGACGAGGCGCAGATAGGCGAGCGCGTCGCGGATCTCGGCGCGCTCATAGAAGCGATAGCCGCCGACGATGCGATAAGGCATGCCGATGGCGATGAAGCGATCCTCGAACTCGCGGGTCTGGAACTGGGCGCGGACGAGGATGGCGGCGCGGTCGAGCGAAATATGCCGGCGCTGAAGCTCTTCCAGCTCCTCGCCGATCCGCCGCGCTTCCTCCGGCCCGTCCCACACGCCGACGACGCGCAGCTTGTCGCCCGCGTCGAGTTCGGTCCACAGCGTCTTGCCGAGCCGGTCCGCGTTCTGCGCGATCAAGGCCGAGGCGGCGGCGAGGATCTGCGGCGTCGATCGGTAATTCTGTTCGAGGCGGATCACCGTCGCGCCGGGGAAATCCTTTTCAAAGCGCAGGATGTTGGCCACTTCCGCGCCGCGCCAGCTATAGATGGACTGGTCGTCGTCGCCGACGCAGCAGATATTCTTGCGCTGTTGGGCGAGCAGGCGGAGCCACAGATATTGGCTGGCGTTGGTGTCCTGATATTCGTCGACGAGGATATATTTGAAGCGCTGCTGATATTGTTCCAGCACGTCGCGGTGGGTCTTCAATATCACCAGCATGTGCAGCAAGAGGTCGCCGAAGTCGCAGGCGTTCAGCGTCTTGAGCCGCGCCTGATAGAGGGCGTAGAAATGCTGGCCCTTGCCGTCTGCATAAGCCTCGCGGTCGGACGCATCGAGATCGGCGGGGGTAAGACCCCGATTCTTCCAGCGGTCGATCAGCCCGGCAAGCTGGCGCGCGGGCCAGCGTTTCTCGTCCAGTCCCTCGGCCTGGATCAATTGCTTGAGCACGCGAAGCTGGTCGTCGGTGTCGAGGATGGTGAAATTGCTTTGCAGGCCGACCAGTTCGGCGTGGCGGCGCAGCATTTTCGCGGCGATGCTGTGGAAGGTGCCGAGCCACGGCATCCCCTCGACCGCGTCGCCGATCATCCGCCCGATGCGCTCGCGCATCTCGCGCGCCGCCCTGTTGGTGAAGGTGACGGCGAGGATTTCGGACGGCCAGGCGCGCCGCGTCGCGATGATATGCGCCAGCCGCGCCGTCAGCGCCGCCGTCTTGCCCGTCCCCGCGCCCGCCAGCATCAGCACGGGACCCTCGGTGGTCAGCACGGCCTGCCGCTGCGGCCCGTTGAGACCGGCGAGATAGGGCGGATCGGCGGTATCCGGCGGAGAGAGAGGGGGCGTGTTCACGCGCGAACGATTAGGGAACAGCGGCGGCGCTGTCCAGTGCGCCTTCCCACTCGCGCCCGGCCGCTCTAGGATGAGCGGATGCGGGGACGGCGGTCTATTCGATTGACGGGCGCGGTGGCGGCGATACTGGCGCTTTCGGCCTGTGCGGGCGGCGGCGGTTTCCGTCCCGTCAGCGATACGCCGGTGCGGATCGGCAAACCCTATATGGTGCGCGGCGCCACCTATGTCCCGGCACCCGCGCCCGCCTATGACGCCGTGGGCTATGCAAGCTGGTATGGCAGCGAATCCGGCAACCAGACCGCCAATGGCGAGAAATTCCGTCCGGGCTGGATCACGGCGGCGCACACCACGCTGCCGCTGCCGACCTATGTCGAGGTCACGGCGCTCGACACGGGACGGCGGATCATCGTGCGCGTGAACGATCGCGGTCCCTTCGCGGGCCGGGGACGCATCATTGACTTGTCGAAAGGGGCGGCGGAACGGCTCGGCATCGCGGCGCAGGGCCATGCGCCCGTCCGCGTCCGCCGCGCCGAGCCGGCGGAAAAGGACCGGGAGCGGCTGCGCAAGGGCAAGCCCGCCCGGACGCTTGCGCCGCTGTCGGCGCGCGAGTTGGAAGGGCTGCGGGCGCGCCTTCCGGCTTCTAACTGAGCTTGCGGCGAAGTTCGGATGGTTCGGTCCGTCCGAGCGTATCGAGCGTGGCGAGCGCCATGGCGCGATAGGCGGGAAGAAGGCCGGGGCAGTCGGCGGCGAGGGCATCGAGATGACCCTCGACCGTGCGGTCGTCGCCGCGCAGCAGCGGTCCGGACAGGGCGGCGAAACCATGCTCCAGACTGTTATCCAGCGCCGCGCGGACCAATGGGGCCAGCAGCGCGGCGGGATCGTCGACGCCCGCGCCTTGCAGCGCGCGCGACGCGCCCTCCATCAAGGTCACAAGATGATTCGACGCATGGCAAAGCGCGGCGTGATACAGCGGCCGCCGCTCTTCGGCGATCTCGACGGCGATGCCGCCCAGCCGCTCGACGATCCGCCGCGCCTCGGCACTGGCCTCCGGCGAGGAGCCTGTGACGGCGAAGCGGGTCGCCGCCATGCGGCGGACCTCGGTTTGCGGATCGCCGGTGAAGGTCATCGCGGGATGGATCGCCGCCGTCCACGCGCCCGCCGCGCGCAGCGGTTCCAGGATCGCGGCGCCGCTGCGTCCACTGACGTGAAAGACGAAAGGGGCGCGGCCCTCGTCCAGCGTCGCGGCCAGATCGGCGGCGACGCTCGCCACGGCGTCGTCGGACACGGCGATGGCGATGACGTCGCACTGGCGGGCGAGGTCGGCCAGCCGGGGCGTGACGGCGATACCGCTCTGGCCGGGCGACCGCGCCCACAGCATCGGCGTCGCGGCCGAATGCGGCGCAAGACCCAGGGCAAGCGCCCTTGCGACGCGGCCCGCGCCGATGATGCCGATCTGGCGAAAGCTGGTCATGCAGTGGGAATAGCCCGACTATGCCTCTTTCGTCACCCCGGACTTGATCCGGGGTCCCGCTTTCGGGCAGCGCAGAGCGGGACCCCGGATCAAGTCCGGGGTGACGTGGGTAGTGGAGTGGGCCGTCCTATCTTCCGCCTTGCGTAACCTTGTCCATTGCGTCCAAAGCAGCGACCGGACGCAATGGGGAGGGCCTTCGCCCGTGGATTTGGCACCATATCGCAAGCATCGCCGCATCCTCGCCGCCAGCCTGGTCGGCACGGCGGTCGAATTCTATGATTTCTATATCTATGGCACGGCGGCGGCGCTGGTGTTCGGTCCCTTGTTCTTTCCGTCCGAATCGCCCTCGGCGCAATTGATGCTCAGCTTCATGAGCTTTGGTCTCGCCTTTTTCGCGCGGCCGGTCGGCGCGATCGTCTTTGGCCATTATGGCGATCGCATCGGGCGCAAATCGACGCTGGTCGCCTCGCTGATGCTGATGGGCGCCTCCACGCTGCTGATCGCCTTTCTGCCGACCTATGCGATGGTCGGGTGGGTGGCGCCGCTGCTGCTGTGCATCCTGCGTTTCGGGCAGGGGTTCGGCCTGGGCGGCGAATGGGGCGGCGCGGCGCTGCTGGCGGTCGAGAATGCGCCGCCGGGCTGGCGCGCGCGCTTCGGCATGTTTCCGCAGCTTGGCGCGCCCGTGGGCTTCATCGCCGCGAACGGCCTGTTCTTGATCCTGGGCCTGACGCTGAGCGATGCCGAATTCGCGGCCTGGGGCTGGCGCATTCCCTTCGTTTTTTCGGCGCTGCTCGTCGCGCTGGGGCTGTGGGTGCGGCTGAAGATCAGCGAGACGCCGGACTTCGCCGACGCGCTGGAGCGGGACGCGCCCGTCAGCGTGCCGGTCGGCGAGTTGATGCGCCGCCATTTGCTGCCGACGCTGGCGGGGACTTTCGCGGTCGTCGCCTGCTTCGCGATCTTCTATCTCGCGACGTCCTTCGCGCTCGCGCATGGGACGACGACGCTCGGCTATCCCAAGGAGCAGTTCCTGCTGATCCAGCTCGGCGCGATCCTCTTCATGGCCGTGGGGATCGTCTATGCGGGCTATGCCAGCGACGCGTCGAGCGCGCAGCGCGTGTTGACATGGGGGTGCGGCGCGACGGTGCTGATCGGATTTCTGTTCGGCCCGGCGCTGGCCTCGCAGTCGTGGCCGCTGATCTTCCTGGGCCTTTCCGTGTCGCTGTTCGTGATGGGGCTGGTCTATGGCCCGCTTGGCGCGTGGCTGACGGCGCTGTTCCCGGTCGAGGTGCGCTATACGGGCGCGTCGGTCGCCTTCAACGTCGGGGGCATATTGGGCGGCGCGATGGCGCCGATCATCGCGCAGGCGCTGGGCGACTGGCGCGGGACGGAGGTCGTCGGGCTGTATCTGGCGCTGGCGGGCGTCATCAGCTGGCTGGGGCTGCTGATGGTGCGGCGGCGGATGACGGGGGCGCGAGCGGGGTGATATCAACTCTCTTCCGTTCGCCCTGAGCTTGTCGAAGGGCCGTTCTTCCTTTTGGCGCCGCAAGAAGAAGGACGGTGCTTCGACAAGCTCAGCACGAACGGGAGAGAGGATGGCTCACGATCTTCTAAGCCCGCCGCAGCAGAGTCAGCCGGGCCTTGCCGACGCGGCGGTCGGTGTCGATCGTGAAACCGGGGACTTCGACGGCCTCCTTCTCCGCCGTCTCGACCGAAACCCAGCTATCGGGGCCGACCCAGCCGAGGCGAGCGAGCTTGTCGAGCGCCACGCTGCCCGCGCCGGTGGCATAGGGCGCGTCGAACAGCAGCAGGTCCAGCGCGCGCGGCGCGGGACCGAGGGCGAGCACGGACCCGGCGCGAACCTCGGCGCGCCGGCCCGCCCCCAGCGCGTCCAGATTCCGGCGCAGCGCATCAAGCGCCTCGCGGTCCTGCTCGGCGAACAGGCAGTATGCCGCGCCGCGCGACAGCGCCTCGATGCCCAGCGCGCCGGAACCCGCGAACAGGTCGGCGACATGCAGCCCTTCGAAGCTGCCCACGCGGCTGGCGAGCATCGAGAACAAGGTCTCG
Source organism: Alphaproteobacteria bacterium HGW-Alphaproteobacteria-13 (assembly GCA_002842935.1). Lineage (GTDB taxonomy): Bacteria > Pseudomonadota > Alphaproteobacteria > Sphingomonadales > Sphingomonadaceae > Sphingopyxis. The sequence goes on from PHEM01000058.1 coordinate 11,475, forward strand.
CGCACGCGGTCGGCGGTCGGGCGCGTCGCATCGTTCCTGGGCGCGAGCAGCTTTCGCCCGCGCCATTCGCCTGCGATGACTCTCATGGACCCATGCGCCGCCGGAACTGGAACAGCGCGTCGCGCGGCACGATTTCCACCGCGCCCATCGCCAGCCCTTCCAGCGTGAACTGGCCATAGCGCGTGCGGATCAGGCGGCTGACCTGCAACCCCAGATGTTCGAGCACGCGGCGCACTTCGCGATTCTTGCCTTCGGTCAGGGTCAGCTCGATCCACTGGTTGCGGCCCGTGCGGCGTTCCAGATTGGCGTCGATCTTGCCGTATCGGACGCCGTCGATGGTGACGCCTTCCACCAGATCCTCGAGCTGCGTCTGGCTGATGTCGCCGAAGGCGCGGGCGCGATAGGTGCGCTCGACGCCGCTCGCGGGCAGTTCGAGCTGGCGCTTGAATTCGCCGTCATTGGTCAGCAGCAGCAACCCTTCGGTATTATAGTCGAGGCGGCCGACCGGCATCAGCCGCGGCAGACCCTTTGGCAGCAGGTCATAGATGGTCTTGCGCCCCTTGGGGTCACGCGCCGCCGTCAGGCATCCGGCGGGTTTGTGAAAGCGATAGAGGCGCGTCGAAACGGGCTTGGCGACGGGATTGCCGTCGACCGTCAGTCCGTCGAGCGAAGACAGGAGCGGCGCGGGCTGGGCGATGGTTTCGCCGTTCAGCGCGATACGCCCCTCCTCGATCATGCGCTCGACGTCGCGGCGCGAGCCGACGCCCGCGCGCGCGAGCAGCTTGGCGATGCGCTGCGGGCCGTCGCTGCGTTCGGTTTCGGCGGGGATCTTGCGCGGCGGGACGGCAGTGCGCGCGGCGCGGCGTCCGCGCGGGGCGTCGTGCGGCGGGCGGGAAGGGGAGCGGGTCGTCATCGGAACGGATGCGGCTTTCTGGCGTTCGGGAGAGGAGAAGTGTTGCGTCGAAGTCACGCCCATAGCCGGAAATGGACCGCTTCGTCGATGGCAAGCGGAAGCGGTCTTGCGGGACGTCGCCGCGCGCGCCATTTGCGGTGTCTAAGGAGTCATCATGCTCTTCGTGTCTCGCCCGTCGTGCATCAAGCGCCTGCTGGTCATCGAGGATGATCCGCTGGTGGCGTTCGACAATGAGCGGACGCTGCAACATGGCGGCTATGATGTCGTCGCGACGGTCGATTCGGGCGAGGCGGCGGTCGCCATCCTGGCCTCGCAGCCTGTCGAGGCGATCGTCCTCGACCTCGACCTCGCGGGGCATATGACAGGGCGCGACGTCGCCCGCATCGCGCGCGATCGCGGCATCGCCGTGCTGCTCGTCACGGGCCGGTGCCCCACCGACGCCGCCGACATCGCGCTCGCCTGCCTCGACAAGCCGCACAGCGCCTCCGCGCTGCTTCATGCGCTGCGCGCGCTCGAGGCGATG
>PHEM01000506.1 GCA_002842935.1 Alphaproteobacteria bacterium HGW-Alphaproteobacteria-13
ATCGCCATCTGCACCGCATCGCCTGCGCGCACCCCGGCGATTTCGCCGCTTATGCGCCGGTTTCGGGCAGCTTCTGGCGGCCCCACCCAGAGAATTGCGCCGGTCCGGTGCGGCTTTTGCATACCCATGGCTGGCGCGATCAGGTCGTGCCGCTCGAGGGCCGCGAGATCCGGGCAGGCTTTGCCCAGGGCGACGTGTTCGAGGCCATGCAGATCTGGCGCGTCGCCAATCGCTGCGTGCGCCACTATCCCGACCTTTTCGAGATCGGCGACGGTTTCTGGCGGCGCGTCTGGCTCGATTGCGCGGCCGGCTCGGCGCTGGAACTGGCGTTATTCGATGGCGGCCACGGTGTTCCGCGCGGCTGGAGCGCGTGCACCCGGTGCCCAAGCGCGCGCATCAGGGCTGGCGCTATCTGGCCGACGCCGACGCCCCGCGCGGTGTCGACGATGACAGCGGCGTCGATGAATTGCCGCCCGACTTGTATCGCGAGCTTGCCGAGTTGATGCTGATTTAGCCCGCCTGCGCCGCGAGCATGGCCGCCATTTTCTCCCAGACCTTGTTGATGGCTTTCAGCGGACGAACCATCACCTTGAAATCGCTTATCTTTCCGTCTTCGTTCCAGCGGATGATATCGACACCGTTGATGTGGATGCCGTCGAGTTCGCTCGCGAATTCGAGACAAGCCTGATCGCCGTCGACGATCTCGCGCAGATAGCGGAAATTCTCGCCGCCCAGCACATGACTTGCCGCATGGAGATAGGCGAACACCTTGTCGCGCCCCTCCTGCGGCGTGTGGACGACGGGGGAATGAAAGACCGCGTCCTCGGCCAGCAGGGCCTTCAGCGCCTGCGGATCGCCGCCGCCCGCCATATAGGCGTACCAGGCGGCGAGTCCCGCGTGCCCGCTCATGCCAGATGCGCGGCGAAGAAGTCGCGCGTGCGCTGGTCGGCAAGCGTCGCGCCCGCTTCGTCGCGGCGGTTGCCGCTGGTCGCGGCGAAGCCGTGGTCGAGTCCCGGATAATCGTGCAGGGTCACCTTGGGATGGCCGTCGAGTCCCGCATGAATCTTGGCCTGCGCTTCGGCGTCCACGAAATGGTCGGCGGTGGGGATATGCAGCATCAGCGGATGGGCGATCGCATGGCTTTCGTTCAGCATCTGGTCGATCATGACGCCATAATAGCCGACCGACGCATCGATGTCGGTGCGCGCCGCGGTCATATAGGCGAGCCGCCCGCCAAGGCAGAAGCCGACCGCGCCGACCTTTTCCGCGCCTTGCGTGCGCAGCCAGCGGATCGCGGCCTCGATGTCCTTGACGCCGTCGTCGGCGTCATATTGGCCGAAATAGCCGAATGCCTCCTGCAATTCGGCCTCCACATCGGGATCGAGTTCGACGCCCGGCGCGAAACGCCAGAAGATGTCGGGCGCGATGGCCAGATAGCCTTGCGCCGCCCAATCGTCGCATTTCTGGCGGATGCCCGCATTGACGCCGAAAATCTCCGGGATCACGATGATCGCGCGGGTGCTGTCGGCGTCGGGGCGCGCGACATAGGCCGGGATTTCGTTCCCGCCGTCGAGTGTGGGGATGGTGGTGTTCGTCGCGGACATGGGGGCGGCTCCTGACTCTTGCTAAATGACCATGAAAGCGCGAAGCTAGCGGGCGAGGCAGCGTGGCTCAAGCGCATTGGGGCGGGAGAAGGCGATGAAGTTCAATATCGAGGTCGATTGCACACCCGAAGAAGCGCGGCGGCTGTTCGGCCTGCCCGATCTCGGGCCGGTGCACGATATCTATCTGGGCCGCGTCAAGGAGTTGATGGCAAAGGGAATTACCCCGGACATGGTCGAGGCGATGGTCAAG
>PHEM01000059.1 GCA_002842935.1 Alphaproteobacteria bacterium HGW-Alphaproteobacteria-13
GTGGTTCTCGATGTCCGCGAGCTCGCGCGTGCGCTCGAGGCTCGGGCCGCGACCGGAGAGCACCATGCAGTAGCGCGTGGCGCCGGCGCGCGCGGAAGTGCTGCTCGCGGCCTGAACCGTGTCAGTCGTCGACGATCGCCTGAAACGCCGCTTCGAGCCAGAGGCGCAGCGCGGGATCGACCGCTCCCGCGAATTCGGCGAGGCGCAACTGGTCGCGGTACGTGAAAAAGCCCATCGACACCATCATGAAGCGCGCCGCCTTCACATGCGCCTCCGCGCCGCCGAACCATGTTTTCAGCGGTTCGAACACCCGCTCGCGCAGCAGGCGTTCGGCAACCGCCCGCGCCTCGCTGTCCGCCGCCGCGCCGAACAGCAGCGGCAGCGGACTGGTCCGGGCACCGCTTTCGTCGGCGAAGCGCGCGACGATCTGCTTGCCGAAACTTTCCTTGGGCAGGTCGGTCATCAGCCGGGCGTCGAGCGCGGCGTCAAGCGCGGCCTCGAACAGCCTGAGCTTGCCGCCGAAATAGCGGCTGACGAGCGACGGATTGACTCCGGCGCGCGCGGTGATGTCGCGCACCCCCGCCTCGGCAAAGCCCTTTTCGGCGAACACCTGCTGCGCCGCGTCGAGAATCGCCTGCCGCGTCCGGTCGGCATCGCGCGCGCGCATCGCGGTGACTGTGCCCATCGACTCATCTCCCCATTGACACGCAATGTAAACGATCGTTTACTTGCGTCAAGAGGAGAGGAAGAATGACCGATTCGCAGGCGCCGGCGCGTTCGCCGGCCTTTGAGTTCGACTATATCGCCGATCCCGGCGTGCTGGCCGACTGGCACGCGCGCTATTGGGAGCTGAAGGAACAGGCGCCGCCCGTCTTCTGGACCGGCGCGCATGGCGGCCACTGGGTCTGCAACACGGGTTCGTCGGTCCAGCATGTCCTGCGGCACCCGGAGATTTTCTCCAGCCGCTATCTGTCGATCCCGCCCAACCCGAACCAGCCGAAGATGATCCCGGAGATGCTCGATCCGCCGGAGCATCGCCCCTATCGCCAGATGCTGCGTCCCTTCTTCGAATCGAAAGCGATCGCGCCGCTGGAGGAACGCATCATCGAGTGGACCGACCAGTTGCTGAGCGAAGTCGCGGACGCGGGCGAATGCGAATTCGTGTCGACCCTGGCCTCGCGCCTTCCCGTCGCGGTGTTCATGGAGCTGTTCGGCTTTCCGATGGAGAAGTTCGACGAATTCCGGCACCTGGTGGTCAGCTTCTTCAACGCCCGCGCGACGCCCGAGGAGCGCAATGCGCTGGCGCAGCAGATCATCGGCCACCTCGCCCAGTTGATCCAGGCGCGCATGGCCGAACCGCGCGACGACATGATCTCGAAGATCATCGCCAGCGACGTCGACGGCCGCCGGATGAGTTTCGAGGAGCTGATGTCGATCGGCTTCCTGATGTTCCTCGCGGGGCTGGACACTGTGACCAACGCGATGAGTTTCGGGATGCGCCATCTGGCGCATGATCCGGCGCTGCGCCAGCGCGCCATCGACGATCCCGACACCATCCCCCATCTGGTCGAGGAACTGCTGCGCCGCTATGCCTTCGTCGCGACGCCGCGCTATGTGGTCGAGGATGTCGAGCTGGAGGGCGCGCGGCTTCGGGCCGGGGACTCGATCCTCGCGCCGCTGCCGCTCGTCGGCTGGGACGAAGCGCTGAATCCCGATCCCGAAACCGTGTCGATCGAGCGCCAATTCTATCGCCACGCCGCCTTCGGGTCGGGCATCCACACCTGCCTCGGTCTTCATCTCGCGCGGATGGAGCTGATCATCTTCTATCGCGCCTGGTTCCGCCGCATCGGCCATTTCCGCCAGGTGGACAAGGGCGACGAAAGCTGTCGCGGCGGCAGCGTCATGGCGCTCGAAAATCTTCATCTGGCATGGGACGCCTGACAACATCCGGGAGACGAATATGGCCAGCACGGCACCAGCGGTTCACTTGCATCTGGGACATGAACAGCGCCTCAGCGGCAGCGGCGGCACGCATCCGCACCTCCACCCCGTCAGCCAGACCGTGCAGGCGGACATCCCGCTCGCGGGGGCGAAGGAAGTCGAGGAAGCGGTCGCCAAGGCCGAGAGCGTACGCGACGCATGGCGCCGCACGCGGCCGGAGGCGCGCCGGGACATCCTCAACCGGCTGGCCGACCTGCTCGAAGCCAACAAGGCGAAGCTCGCCGAAATGGCGGCGCTCGACGGCGGCACGACGCTGATGGTCGGCGAACGCGGCGTCGATACGGCGGTCGGCTGGACGCGCTATTATGCGGGCTGGTGCGACAAGCTGACCGGCGAGTTGATGAGCACCTTCGACACGCGCGGCGAATTTTCTTACTCCGTGCCCGAACCGATCGGCATCGTCGGCATCATCATCACCTGGAACGGCCCGTTGATCTCGCTGGGCATGAAAGTGTGCGCGGCGCTCGCCGCGGGCAATTGCGTCATCTGCAAGCCCGCCGAGATCACCCCCTTCGCGCCCGAACTGTTCGCGCAGCTTTGCAAGGAAGCGGGCGTGCCCGATGGCGTGCTGTCGATCCTGCCCGGCAATGCCGAATGCGGCGAGGCGATCGTGCGCAGCAAGGCGATCCGCAAGATCAGCTTCACCGGCGGCCCGATCACGGCGCGCAAGATCCTCGCCGCCTGCGCCGAGGAGATCAAGCCGAGCGTGATGGAGCTTGGCGGCAAGTCGGCCAGCCTCGTCTTTCCCGACTGCGACCTGCAGGCCGCCGCCGAGCGCGCGGTGTTCTGGACCGTCGGCTGCCTGTCGGGACAGGGCTGCGCGCTTCCCACACGGCAGTTGGTGCACGCCGACGTCCATGACGATTTCGTCGCGCGGCTGAAGGCGATCATCGGCCAGTTCAAGGTCGGCGACCCGATGGATCCGACCGTCGCGGTCGGTCCCGTCATCAACAGGGCCGCCGTCGATCGCATCATGGGCATGTTCGAGCGCGCGCGCGCCGACGACGCCTGCACGTTCGAACTGGGCGGCGGCCGCTGCGGCGGCGCGCTGGCCGACGGCAATTTCATCGAGCCGACGCTGATCGTCGATGCCGATCCCGATCACGAGATCAGCCAGGTCGAGATTTTCGGACCCGCCGTGGTGGTGATGAAATTCCACGACGAGGACGAAGCGGTCGCCATCGCCAACAACAGCGAATATGGCCTGGCCGCCTATATCCAGTCGAACGACATCCAGCGCGTGCACCGCTTGTCGGAGCGGCTGAACGCGGGCGGCGTCTATGTCAACGGCGGTTTCCAGATCAATCCCTACACGCCGTTCGGCGGCGTCGGCATCTCCGGCTTCGGCAAGGAAGGCGGCAAGGCGGGGATCGACGAGTTCCTGCATTACAAGACCGTCACCGTGGGCGTCGGCGCCCCGATCTTTCCAAAGCCATGAGGAGCGCGCCATGACGGATTTCACGAACGAGCAATTCCGCCTCGACGGCAAGGTCGCGATCGTCACGGGCGCGGGCGGGCGCGGCAACAGCATCGGGCGCGCCTATGCGGTCGGTCTCGCCAATGCGGGCGCCAGCGTCGTCGTCGCCGATCTTAACAAGGAGGGCGCCGAACGCGTCGCCGCCGAAATCGAGGCGGCGGGCGGCAAGGCCATCGCGGTGCAGGTCGATATCGCCGACGAGGCGTCGGTGGCGGCGATGATGGAGGCGGCGGTCCGGGCCTTTGGCGGACTGGACATCCTCGTCAACAATGCGGCGCTGATGGTCGAGGCGGTCGGGACGCCGCTGATCCAGACGCCGCTCGCCGATTTCGAAAGGCTGATGCGCGTCAACCTGACGGGCGCGCTCCTCTGTTCGAAGGCGGCGGTGCCGTTGTTCCAGGCGCGCGGCGGCGGCAAGATCGTCAACCAGCTGTCGGCGGGCGGCTTTCCGGCGCAGACCCCCTATGGCATCAGCAAGGTCGCGCTGCTCGGCCTGACGACGACGCTCGCCACGGAGCTTGGCCGGATGAACGTCAACGTCAACGCGATCGCGCCCGGCATGACCATGTCGGACGCGGGCAAGGCGCTGACGCCCGAGGAAAGCCCCTTCGTGCAGGCGGCGATGGCGCGCGTGGTGAAACAGCCGCGCGGCGAGCCGCAGGACCTGGTCGGCGCGCTGCTGCTGCTCTGCTCGCCCGCCGGGGACTGGATCACGGGTCAGGCGCTCAACGTCGACGGCGGCTTCATCATGCGCAATTAGAGCAATCGCGCGAAATCTGAGCACCGTGTCCCCGAGCGAAGACGAGGGGCTTGTTCGAGCGGAGCGAGAACCACAGCCTCGCCGCCTCGTCTTCGCTCGGGGACACGGTTCAGATATAAGACTCGGCGTTCAGGGACGCAGCGAGTCGACGATCCGTTCGCCCTCGCCGCGCGTTGCCCAGGTTTCATTGGCGTTGCGCAAGTGCAGCCGCCAATGCGCGACCGCCCCCTCGACATCGCCGCCCTCGATCAGCCGGATCAGCTTGTCATAGGATTTGAAACCGGCGCGGAAGCTCTTGACGCGCTCCTCGGTCGAGCGGGGGTGACGCCGCTGATAGTCGTTCTGGTGATTGCGCCCGAGATTGAGCAGCATGCGGTTGAGGAAGCTCAGCGTCTTGTTGCCGCTCGCCTCGACCAGCGCCTGGTGGAAGTGCGAGATATTGTCGATGAACTCGTCATAATGACCCGACTTCAGCATCGCGTCGAGATCGGCGAGCGCATCCTTGAGCCGCGGCATGCCGGGCGCCTCGCCCTTCGCGGTCGCGAGCCAGCGCACCACGGTCGGCTCGATCGCCAGCCGCGCGGCATAAAGATCGGCGATCGTCGTCCCCTGCGATTCCAGCACATAGCCCGCATAGCGCGACACGAGATCGGCCGAAGGCTGATGCACCCGCGCGCCGCTGCGCGAACCGCGAACGACGCTGATCAGATTTTCGGCCTCCAGGATACGGAAGGCCTCGCGCAACGTGGGACGCGAGACGCCCAGCGTCGTCAGCAGCGCGCCTTCGGGCGGCAGCGTATCGCCTTCCTTGAGTTCGCCACGGACGATCTGCGCGCGGATCTGGTCGGCGACAAGCTCCGATGTCTTGGGAACCCGGATGCGCGCGCCATGATTTTCCATCTTCATTCCTGCACCTGCCCCAACGTCCGATTGCAACTTCGCCTTTGCCAGCCCTTAGGCCTTTTGCCGAACCCTAGCAACGCCGCGCATCAGGAAGGACCGAAGGACAGCCCTTCGTTCAAGGTCCAGCGCCCGTCGCGCCCGCGCACCCAGCCCGACGAGGCCCATGTTCCGCCATCGACGGGAAGGCACACGCCCGTGACATAGCTTGCCATCGTGCTCGCCAGAAACAGCGCGGCGTCGCCGCATTCGCTGTCGATGCCTTCGCGGCCCAGCGGGATCAGGCGGTTCATCGCGTCGATTTCCTCCGCGCCGCGCCGCCGCCACGTCGCGGGGTCCACGGCTCCCTGCCGGTTGCCCTGATTGCCGGGCGTGACCGTATGGTCGGGGGCGATGCAATTGACGCGAATGCCATGTTCGGCAAGTTCGATCGCCATCGAGCGCGTGAAGCTGACCATCCCCGCCTTGCATGCGGCATAGACGGCGAAATTGGGCGCGGCACGGCTCGCCTCGATGCTCGCGACATTGACGATCGCGCCGCCGCGCCGCCCTGCGACCATGTGCTGCGCCGCCGCCTGCGTCGCAATCAGCATCGACATCAGGTTGATATCGACATGCTTGCGCATGCTGCGCTCGCTCTGTTCGAGGAAAGGCCGCCCTGATACGCCCCCGGCATTGTTGACGAGGATATCGAGGTGGCCGAAGGTTTCGGCGCCATGGTCGATCGCATCGCGCAGCGCCGCCGCATCCATCACGTCGCCCGCGATGGCCAGCGCTCGGACGCCTTTTTCGGCGGCGCGCGCCGCGGCTTCCTCGGCGCGCTCGGGAAAAATGTCGAAGATGGCGACATCGGCGCCCGCCTCGGCCAGGCGCAGCGCGATCGCGCGGCCGATGCCGCCCCCGCCGCCGGTGATGAACGCCGCCTGCCCGTCGAGGCGCGCGCGATCAGTCATCGAGGGTGATGCCCATCACCGCGCCCGTGACATAGGCGGCATAGTCGCTGACCAGATAGGCGGCGAGATGGCCGAGTGTCTCGCCGGTCTCATGCGTCAGGATGCTGTTCACGCGAATGCCGTCGCGCGCCCATTCGACGCCCAGCGTCTTGGTGAGATTGCCGAGCGCGCCCGCCGCCGCCGCCTGATCGGCGCCCAGCGCCTGTTCGGGCGCGCCGACGAACAGCACCGCCCCGCCCCGCCCGCGCGCGCGGCACTGCTCCGCGAAATCCCTGGCGCCCAGAAAACGCCGGTCCAGCCCGGCGTCGAGGCTGGCGCGCCATTCGCCGTGCGTGAGTTCATGCGCGGGCCGGATCGCGGGCGGCGGCGCGACATGCACCCAGATGTCATGCTCGCCCTCGCCCGCCAGCACCGCTCCCGCCGCTTCGAACGCGGCGCGGATCGCCGGGCTGTCGCCCTCGATGCGCGCGCGCCTGCCGTTCAGCCAGCCACCGCTCATTGCCACCCCCACGGCCCTTCGGCGCGTTCGCGCGGCGCAACGAAGTCAGGCATGATCAGTGAACGGCGCAGGCTTTCGCCGCCGTCCTGCACGATCACTTGCCCCGTCAGGCCGCCGAACAAGGGCGTGCAGGTCATCGCCGACAGCCAGCCGAATTCCCAGATGCTGCCCGTGCGTCCAGCGGGAATCATGTTCTGCAAAGGCTCGATCCCCTCATCGCGACGGCCCGAGACCGAATCCGCGTGCGGGAAGAAACCCGCCGCGACGGCATTGACGCGAATGCCGTGCGGCGCCCAGTCGGCCGCCAGCCTTCGCGTCATCGTCGCCTGCGCGGTCTTGGCGGCGGCGCTGTGGGCGTCACCCGGAAAGCCGGTCCAGATATATTGCGCGCTGTTGTTGACGATCGCCCCGCCCTCCCCCCGCGCGATGCGGCGGCGGGCGAACTCGGCGGAACAGAGGAAGGTTCCGTCGATGGCGATGCGCGTCACCGCCGCCCAGGCATTGACCGAGATATTCTCCGCCAGCACGGGAAAATTGGCGCCCGCATTGTTGGCAAGCAGACTGATGGGACCCAGCGCTTCCTCGGCCTCGTCGAAGGCGGAGGCAACCGCTTCGGGAAGGCGCACGTCGCAGCTGATCGCATGGACGGCGGCGCCGAGCGCCGCGATCCGGGCCGCGCCTTCGCGGGCGCGCTCGATGCTGCGCCCCGCGACCGCGACGCGCGCGCCGCCCTGGGCAAAGGCCTTTGCCATCGCCAGCCCCATGCCCGATCCGCCCCCCGTGACAAGCACCGCCTGCCCCGCGAAGATGTCGGCTGGATAAGGCGGCGCCTCGAACGGCGGCGGCGTCGCGATGATATGATGAGCTGGAACCGGCAATCGTCTCTCCCGTTCCGAAAAGGTTGCGCGCAACCTCCGCGCATGTCAAGACATGGATAACTAGGTTATACAGGAGGAGAGTCCATGGACATTATCGCGGAGGGACTCGCCTTTCCGGAGGGACCCGTGGTGATGGCCGACGGATCGGTCATCGTCGTCGAGCTTGCGGGCGGGCGCATCACGCGCTGCTGGAACGGGCGGACGGAAATGGTGAGCGAAATCGGCGGCGGCCCGAACGGCGCCGCGATCGGTCCCGACGGCGCGCTCTATGTCTGCAACAACGGCGGCCTCGATCTCGCCAGATTCCAGCACGCACGCGGTCCCGGCCACGAAGGCCGCATCGAGCGCGTGGACCTTGCGACCGGACGCGTGGAGCGCCTTTACGATGGCTGCGACGGGATCGCGCTGGAGGCGCCGAACGACATCGTCTTCGACGCGGACGGCCGCATGTGGTTCACGGACCTGGGCAAGACGCACGACGGTATTCGCACGGCCAGCGGCCTGTTCAGCGCCCTTCCCGACGGGTCGGCGATCACCGCGATCAACCGCCATGCCGTGTCCTGTAACGGCGTCGGCCTGTCGCCCGATGGCCGCCATCTCTATGTCGCCGACACCCACCAGGCGCGGCTGTGGCGCTATGACCGCCAGGTCGCGGCGCAGAAGCCGACATGGATCGCAACCGCGCCGGGAGCGGTGGGGTTCGACAGCCTCGCGGTGACGGCGGCGGGCAATATCTGCGTGGCGACGCTCTATGAGGGCGGGATCACGACGATCACGCCCGACGGCCGGACGCGCAAGTATGACATAGCGGGCGAACGCTATGTCACCAACATCGCCTTTGGCGGCGATGACAGGCGCGACGCCTATATCACGCTCTCGACCACGGGACGGCTGGTCAGGCTGCGCTGGGACGAACCGGGACTGGAGCTTGCCTATCATGGCTGACTCACGGGCGAAGCTGGCCGCCGACCGCGACGCCATTCGCGATCTGCTCGCGCGCTACACCTACAACGGCGATCGCGGGCGCGTCGCCGATCTCGCCGCCTGCTTCGCCGAGGACGGCGTGCTGGAATTCCCCGGCAATGCGCCGGTCGGCCCGGCGGCGATCGCGGCGGCGCTGTCGTCGGGTTCGCGCGACCCGCGCCTGACCTTCGTGCGCCACCACATCACCAATCCGCTGATCGCCGTCGAGGGGGATAGTGCGACCGCGCGCAGCTATTTCACGGTCCACAGCGATTTCGGGCTGGATCACAGCGGCACCTATGACGACCGGCTCGTGCGGACGGCGGAGGGCTGGCGCTTCGCGCACCGGCGCGTGCGGATCGACTGGCAAGCGGAGACGTCGCTGTTCCGGAGAATGACGACGCGTTAATCTCTATTGACACAATAGTGTCAATTCGACATTATGGTGTCATGTCGGAACGATTCACCGAAATCGAACGCTTCGCTGATGAACTCGCACGGTTGCGCGGGCGGATACGCGCGCTCTACGCTGACACGCGGCGCGCGAGCGGACTGGCCGAGATGGAGCTGACGGTGCTGACGGCCGTGGTCAACGCCGCCGTGCCGCCGACGGTCGCGCAGATCGGCCGCAGCCTCGGCCATCCGCGCCAGGTCGTGCAGCGGGCGGCGAACCGGCTTGCCGAACTGGGACTCGTCGCCTTTGCGGACAATCCCGATCACAAGCGCGCCTCGCTGATCGCCGCGACCGCCGCGGGCCGCGCGCTGAAGGCCGCCGATCACGCGCGCGCGCAGGCCGTGACCAAGGCCGTGCTCGCCCGCATCGACCGGGCGGCCTTCGCCGACGCGGCCGACCGGCTGCACATGATACGCGGCGCGATCGAGACCTATTTGAAGGAACGCGGCGCATGAGCGGCGATGTGACGGCCCTTGCCGATCCCCAACGGCTGACGGCGTGGCTCGATGCGCATATCCCCGCGCTCGGGTCGGGACCGCTCGCCGTGGAAAAGATTCACGGCGGCACGTCGAACGTCATCCTGTCGCTGAATCGCGGCGGCGACACGCTGATCCTCCGCCGTCCACCGGCCGTGCCGCCGCCAGGCAGCGAAAAGAGCGTGCTGCGCGAGGCGCGCGTGCTGACGGCGCTGAACGGCACCGGCGTGCCGCACCCGGCCTGCCACGGCAGCTGCGCCGACCCGGAGGTGATCGGCGCCCCCTTCTATGTCATGGAGTTTGTCGAGGGGTGGTCCGCCGACCTTCGCAACGGACGCATCCACGACCGCCCGCCCTTCGACAAGCCGCCGCACGCGCGCGAAGTGCCTTTCGCGATGGTCGATGGGCTGATCGCGCTCGCCAATGTCGATTACTGCGCCGTGGGTCTCGCCGATTTCGGTCGGCCCGACAATTTCCTCGAACGGCAGGTCGATCGCTGGGAAGGGCAGATCAAAAGCTATAAACAGCTCTATGGCCATGAATGGCGCGACCTGCCCGGCTATGCACTGGCGCGCGACTGGCTGCGCGCCAATATTCCCGGCGATTTCCGCCCCGGCATCATCCACGGCGACGTCGGCACGCCCAACGCGCTGTTCGCCTTTGACTCGCCGTGCCGGCTGACGGCGCTGATTGACTGGGAGCTGTCGACGATCGCCGACCCGCTGCTCGACCTCGCCTGGTTCTGCAACGGCATATGCGACGCGCGCTTCCCCGGCCATATCCCCGAAAAGGCGCTCTACAATGTCGCCGACTGGCCGACGCGGCAGGAGCTGATGGCGCATTATGCCGCGGGGACCGGGCGGAGCATGGACAGCTTCGACTATTATCTGGTGCTGGCGATGTTCAAGGGCGGCTGCATCCTCGAATATAAGGTCGCGCAGGCGGCCAAGGGCATTTTGAGCGCCGAGACCGGGCGCCTCTTCGACCGGCTGGTGCGCGGCAATTTCGCCGAGGCCGAAAAACTCATCCGCCTGATCGGCTGACATAAGGAACAACAGATGATCGATTTCCGTATCGAACCCGAATTGCAGGCGAAGCTCGACTGGATGGCGACATTCGTCCGCGAGGAATGCGAACCGATGGACATGCTCTTCCCCGGTCACGGCGCGCCCTATGACGTCGCCAACGCGGAATCGCGCGCCTATATGAAACCCTTGCAGGAGCAAGTGAAGGCGCAGGGTCTGTGGGCCTGCCATCTCGGCGCCGAACTGGGCGGTCCCGGCCATGGCCAACTGACGCTGGCGCTGATGAACGAGATATTGGGGCGCAGCTATTGGGCGCCGACGGTCTTCGGCACCGCCGCGCCCGACACGGGCAACAGCGAGATACTCGCCATGTTCGGGACCGAGGAGCAGAAGGCGACATATCTCCAGCCGCTGATGGACGGAACGATCGTCTCCTGCTTCTCGATGACCGAGCCGCAGGCGGGCGCCGATCCCAAGGAATTCACGTGCCGCGCGTGGCGCGAAGGCGACGAATGGGTGATCGAGGGCGAAAAATGGTTCTCGTCGAACGCGCGCTTCGCCGCCTTTCTGATCGTGATGGTCGTCACGGAACCCGACAATCCGCCGCACGGCCGCATGTCGATGCTGATCGTCCCCACCGACACGCCGGGAGTCGAATTCATCCGCCATTCGCAAACGATGGGCGACAGCAAGGGCGCGGACGACGGCACGCACGCCTATATCCGCTACAACCGGGTGCGCGTGCCGCTGGACGCGATGCTCGGCGGTCCCGGAATGGGCTTTCAGGTCGCGCAGGCGCGGCTCGGCGGCGGGCGCGTCCATCACGCGATGCGCACCGTCGGCAAATGCCAGCGCGCGATCGACATGATGCTGGAACGCGCCGTGTCGCGGCGGACGCAGGGCAAACAGCTCAGCGAACATCAGTTCGTACAGGGCGCGATCGCCGATTCGATCATCGAGCTGGAACAATTCCGCCTGCTGGTGCTCAAGACCGCGTGGATCATCGACAACGAGGAGCATGGCGCGGCGCGCACGCATATCGCGATGTGCAAGGTGCAGATGGCGAAAGTCTATCACGACATCGTCCAGCGCGCGATCCAGCTTCACGGCAGCCTCGGCATGACGCTGGAAACGCCGCTCGCCGACATGTGGATGGGGCTGCCTGCGATGGCGCTGGCGGACGGGCCGACCGAAGTGCACAAGATACAGGTCGCCAAGGCCTATCTGAAGAACGCCCGGCCCGCGCCGGGACTGTTCCCCAGCGAGCATATCCCGACGCGCCTCGCCGCCATCCACGAAAGGAATGCCGCATGACCCCCGATCCGCTGTTCGACTTCACCGGCAAGGTCGCGCTCGTCACGGGCGGATCGCGCGGACTGGGCTATCGCATGGTCAAGGCGCTGGCGGAACGCGGCGCCGACGTCATCGTCGCCAGCCGCAAGCTCGACACATGCGAGGAAGTCGCCGCCGAATGCCGCGCGCTGGGACGGCGGGCGATGGCGCACAGCGTCCATTGCGGGCGCTGGGACGAGATCGACGGGCTGATCGCCGCCGTCTATGCCGCGTTCGGGCGCATCGACATCCTGATAAACAACGCCGGCATGTCGCCGCCCTGCCCCAGCCACGAGATGCCCGAAAGCCTGTTCGATTCGGTGATGAACCTCAATTTCAAGGGTCCCTTCCGCCTCGCGAGCCAGATCGCGCACCGGATGAGCGAGGGCGATGGCGGCGCGATCATCAACATCAGTTCCAGCGGCGCGCTGACGGCGCTGCCGATGGTCGTGCCCTATGGGGCCGCCAAGGCGGCGCTCAACGCGATGAGCGTGTCGCTGAGCCGCGAATATGCCCCGAAAGTGCGCGTCAACACGATCAGCCCCGGTCCCTTCCTGACCGACATCGCCGAAGCGTGGGAGGCGAAGAAGCGCGAGACGCAGCCCGTCGCGCTGGGGCGGCCGGGCAGGCCCGAAGAGATCGTCACCGCCGCGCTGATGCTCGCCAGCCCTGCCTCCTCCTACACCACCGGCGCGCTGGTGCGCGTCGATGGCGGGCAGCGTTAGGGCAAGTTGCGCGAACTCACCGTATCCCCGAGCGAAGACGAGGGGCTTGTTCGAGCGAAGCGAGAACCCGAACTGTCGCCGCCTCATCTTCGCTCGGGGATACGGTTCAGGTTAACCCACAGCGCCCTACCGGCGAAAGCCCGCCAGCCTTTGGTCGATGATGGCTTCGGCCTCGGCGATGATGCGGTCGATCAGTTGCTGACAGGTGGGGATATCGTGGATCAGCCCCTGCACCATCCCGGCCCAGAACACGCCCTTCGACAGATCGCCCGTCGTCAGCAGTTCGCGCCCCGCCGTCCCCGCGACCAGCTCCTGCACATCGGCGAACGTCGCGTCCGGCTGCGACAGGCGGCGCACCACTTCCTCGCTGACCGCGCTCTTGCCGACCCGCGCGGTGTTCTTGAAGTTGCGGAAGATCAGAAAGCTGCCGCGCTCGTCATTGGCGATATAGGCCTGCTTC
>PHEM01000060.1 GCA_002842935.1 Alphaproteobacteria bacterium HGW-Alphaproteobacteria-13
CGCGACGACACCGCCGCCATCCTCGACCGCATCACGCTGGCCGACCCGATCGACATGCAGCCGCTGTTCGAAAAGGAAGAAATGGCGCTTTGACCGCCTGTTCCACGGCTATGGCGCGGCGGCGAAGGCCATTTGTTACCACCCGGTAAGTACTTTAATATTAATCTTGTCAATCGTTGGAAATGGGAGCAGCAGTCGGCTAAACCCATGGGGGGCGCCGCGCCTGCGGCTAACGACGGGAATAGAAATGACAGATGCGGTAAATCCCAAGCGCGCCGAACGAAATCCAACGGCGGGCGGCAGCGCGGCGCGCACGGCGGGGGCGGGCCAGAGGCGCAGCCGCAAACGGGGCACGGTCAACAAGGACGTGATCATGGGAATCGCGTCATCGATGTTCCGCGAGCGCGGCTATGACCGGACGAGCCTTGAGGACATCGCCTCCGCGCTCTCGATCACCAAGCCCAGCCTCTATTATCATTTTTCGAGCAAGGAGGATATTCTTCTCGAATGCATTTCCCGGGGATATATACTTTTTCAGCAGAAAATCGCCGATCGCGACGATGTGAGGCTTCCCGGCCGCGAACGCGTGCGCGTCTTCCTCGAAGCCTATGTGGACCTGATCCAGGACAATGTCCTGTCGATGATCGTCGCCGACGAGCGGGTCATGAGCGATGCCGGAAAGGTAAAGTCCCGAAACTATAAGCGGATGATCAACCGCGACCTTCAGGACCGCCTCGAGGCCGGTCAGCGCGACGGCTCGCTGGCGTTCGACGACATCAAGATCGTCGCCTATGGAATCTTCGGAATGGTGAACTGGATGACGCACTGGCAGTCTGGCGCCCTCGACATCCCGCCGGCCGCCGTTTCCGACCAGTTCGTCAAAATGATCTTCGACGGAATCGGCGCCCCGCGCGCCTGACGACCGCCCCGCCCGCCCATTTCGTCTCATTCGCTCTGCGTGTTGACAGGGCATCAAAGCGCGCCTATCACATGTTACCGAATGGTAAGTAACAAAGGATGGGCGATGTCTGATTTCCAGTTTCTGCGGACGAGCATCGAGGATGGCGTCGGCATTCTGCAACTCCACCACCCCGAAGTGCGCAACGCGCTGGGCTGGGAACTCCACGAAGAGATCATCGAGGCCCTGCGACTGTGGGAAAATGACGATGATGTCTCCTGCGTCCTCTTCATCGGCAACGAGGATTATTTCTGCGCCGGATGGCGCGTCGACATCCTGAACACGGCCGAAGACGACGACCGCCGCCGCTTCAACGACCTGGCCCTGGCGCTGATGAAGGCGATCTATGATTTCGGCAAGCCGTCGGTTGCCGCCGTGGCGGGCGTCGCGCCCGGTTACGGCATGGATGTCGCCAATATGTGCGACATCACGGTTGCGTCGGAAAATGCGCTTTTCGGATCGACGCAGGTCAAATATGCGATGAACGGCTTTTACCACGGCCTGATGTCGCGCGTCGGCAAGCAGCATGCGCGCCGTCTCTATTATACCGGCGACCCGATCGACGCGGCGGAAGCGCTGCGGATCGGGCTGGTCAGCGAAGTGACCCCGGCCGGTGAATTGCGCAGCCGATCGCTCACGCTTGCGAAGCAGATCGCCGAAATGGGTCCGGAACTCGCCAGGATATTCAAGGGCGTCGCGCTGCGCGCATCGAACATGGACCACCTCGGCGCGCTTCAGTACGAACTGACGGTCACGCAGGACCTGCTTCAGCGCGGCATCTTTCGCGACCGCATTTCGCGCGGCTTCGATCGCATGAAGGCGGGTGACAGCGTCGCGATCGAACGCGGTGGAAAGCCCGGATCATGAAGACCCGCTTCACCGACCTGGTCGGGGTCGAAGCGCCCGTCATGCAGGGCGGCATGATGTGGGTCGGCACGGCAGACATGGCCGCGGCGGTATCGAACGCCGGTGGATTGGGCACGATCACCGCCCTGACCCAACCGAACCCGGACGCGCTTCGCCGCGAGATAGAGCGGTGCCGGACGCTGACGTCCAGGCCCTTTGCCGTCAACCTCACGATCCTGCCGTCGGTCACGCCGCGGCCCTATGCCGATTACCGCCGGGCGATCATCGACAGCGGCGTGACGATCGTCGAGACGGCCGGGCATAAGCCGCAGGAACATGTCGACGATTTCAAGGCGCACGGCGTGATCGTCATCCACAAATGCACCTCGGTGCGCCACGCGCTCTCGTCCGAACGCATGGGAGTCGACGCCATCTCGATCGACGGCTTCGAATGCGCGGGCCATCCCGGCGAGGACGATGTCCCCGGTCTCGTGCTGATCCCGGCGGCGGCGGACAAGGTGAAGGTCCCGATGCTGGCGAGCGGCGGGTTCGGCGACGGGCGGGGCCTGGTCGCCGCGCTTGCCCTGGGCGCCGACGGCATCAACATGGGCACGCGCTTCTGCGCGACAGTCGAAGCGCCGATCCACGACCATATCAAGCAACTCCTCGTCGATAATGACGAGCGCTCCACGCATCTGATCTTCCGTGAGTTCCACAATAGCGGCCGTGTCGCCAAAACCCCCGTGTCGGACAAGGTCGTGGCGATCAGTGCCCGGCCGGACGCCGTTTTCGAAGATATCCAGCCGCTCGTGTCGGGCGCGAAAGGAAAAATCGCCCTGGATACCGGCGACCTCGATGCCGGACTCGTCTGGGCCGGACAGGTGCAGGGAATCATTCGCGATATTCCGACCTGCAAGGCGCTGATCGACCGCATCATGGACGACGCCGAAGCCCTCACCGCGCGGCTCGCGCGGATCGCCGAGCGGCCGCCCGCAGCGGCGCCCGCGATGGCATGACATGGCATACCGCCCACAGAACCGGACCTTAAATCCTTATATTTCAGGAGATTTTTCATGAGCACACATGGAACGATGCGCAGCGAAGTCGCCAATGGCGTCGGCACGATCTTTCTCGATCGCCCCGACAAGAAAAATGCGCTCAGCACCGAATTGTTCGAGGACCTGGTCGAGACCATGTCGGCGTGGCGGCGCGACGACAATGTCGCGGTCGTCGTGATCACCGGAACCGAGGATTATTTCTCCGCCGGTCTCGACCTCGACACGATGAACTGGAAGACCGAGGAAGAGCGTCTGCGCTGGTATGATGCGACCTATTATGGTTATCTCGAGCTTCTGGAATATCCGAAACCGACGATCGCCGCCGTGGCCGGTCCGACCTTTGGCGGAGGTTGCGACATCGCGGTTTTCTGCGACATCCGCATCGCCAATCCCAACGCCCGGTTCGGCTTTCCGCAGATCCGTTTCGGCCTGACGCCGTTCGTCGATCCGCTGCTGCGCATCATCGGCCAGAGCCAGGCGAAGCTGCTTGTGCTGACCGGTCGGCGGATCGACGCCAACGAAGCGCTGCGGATCGGTCTCATCGACGAGATCGCGCCGCAAGGCCAGTTGCTCGCCGCGGCGCAGGCCATGGCGGCGGAGATCGCGTCGACCACGACGGCGACGGTCGTTCGCACCACCGAGATGCTGCGCCGCAGTTCGGCGATGGACCCGATGGCAGCCTATGTCTATGGTCATGTCCAGTATCGCGACGTCCATTGGAATCCCGAGATTTCCGAGCGCATGTTGACGGCGCGCGCCCAGGTCGGCTCGGGTCGGCGCTAGGCCGGGGATGAGGACGGGGACAGGAGCGCCTCTTCGATGCCGATCATCAGCCTGACAGGTTCGACAATCGTCGTCGTCGGCGCGAGCCGCGGCCTTGGGCGGCAATATGCCGTCGATCTCGGCGCGGCCGGTGCGAACGTCGTCCTCACCGGGCGCAGCGGCGATGTCCATTCGGCGGCCGCGGAGATACGGGCGGCCGGAGGCAGCGCCTGTTCGGTCCAATGCGACATCCGCGAACCCCAGCCGTTCGTCGAGGCCGCGCTGGCGGCGTTCGGCACCATCGACGCGCTGATCGTCAATGCCGGGATCGTCCGCGACCGCAGCTTCGCCAAGATGACCGACGCGGAATGGTCCGATGTGATCGACGTCCATCTGGGCGGAAGCTTCGCTTGCGCCAAGGCGGTCTGGCCGGTCATGATGGACCGGCAAAAGGGTTCGATCCTGCTCACCACATCCGGCGCCGGGATGCACGGCGCCTTCGGACAGGCAAATTACGCCGCGGCAAAGGGCGGAATCATCGGATTGGCCAAGACGCTGGCCATCGAGGGCAAGCGCCACGGCATTCGCGTGAACGCCGTGGCGCCGATGGCGCTGACCGACATGACCGGCTCCGTCTTCACCGAGAAGATGAAAGAGGTGCTGCGGGCGGACCTCGTTTCTCCCTTCATTCTCTCGCTCCTCGCCCCCGCATCGCGATTGAGCGGCGCGGTCATCGAATGCGGCGGCGGATGGGCGGCGCTGATGCGCTGGCAGCGGGCGGCGGGCATTGTTCTCGGCGACGATCGCGCGATAGCCGACACCGTGTCGATTGAAGCGGCGCTGGCGGATTTTACCGGAGGATTCGACCTTCCCGCGTCGACGGCGGACTCGCTCGGAGCCGCGATTGGCGAGGCGCGGACCCTGTATAAAATGCCATGAGGAGAGCGATATGAAATTCGCATCCCCGCCTCCCCCCAGCGTCGCGCTCACGCGCCGCAAGGATGGCAGCATCATCCTGCGCTGCCCGCTTCCGCTCGGCAAGGTTGCGCAATCGCTTGCCCATGTGTTCGACGAACAGGCCGGGCGCGCGCCGGACGCAATCTTCATGAAACAGCGCGATGGCGCCGGCCAATGGCAGTCGATCAGCTATGGCGAGGCGCGCCGGGCGGCCGATGGGCTGGGTCAATGGCTTCTCGACCGCGGCCTGGGCTTTGGCGATTGCGTATCCTATCTTTCGGAACCGTCGATCCAGCACGGCATTGCCGCTGTCGGGGTTCAGCGCAGCGGCGCGGCCATCGCGCCGGTCAGCACCGCCTATTCCCTGTCGGCAAAAGACCATCAGCAGCTGAAACAATGTGTATCGGTGGTGGGGGCAAAGGTCGTCATCGTCGATGACGCCGAACGCTATGCGGCGGCGCTCAAGGCCCTCGCCGCTCCCGGCATGACGATCGTCGCGGCATCCGGCACCGTCGACGGTCTCGATATCGTGCCGTGGGCCGAC
Organism: Alphaproteobacteria bacterium HGW-Alphaproteobacteria-13; assembly: GCA_002842935.1. GTDB lineage: Bacteria > Pseudomonadota > Alphaproteobacteria > Sphingomonadales > Sphingomonadaceae > Sphingopyxis. The sequence goes on from PHEM01000060.1 coordinate 5,126, forward strand.
GTGATCGCCACCCGCCCGCGACAGGAGCTGACCGAGCGGATGAACGCGATCCGTCCCGACCATATCGCGCGCATCATCTATACTTCGGGTTCGACAGGTTCGCCCAAGGCGACGCCGCAGCCCCATGCCAATCTGACGATCACCATGGCCCAGAACAAGGCGCTCGGCCTGATGGAATTCGACGACGATCCACCGCAAATCCTGGAGGCCATGCCCTTCAGCCATATCATGGCGGGCAATTTCAACTTCAACAATGTCATTGCGGGAGGCGGCACGATCTGGATCGACGCGGGAAAGCCGACGCCCGACCTCTTCGATCAGACGATCCGCAATCTTCGCGACATGGCGCCTTCCTATTTCATCACGGTGCCGCTCGGCTACACGATGCTTTGCCAGGCCCTGGAATCGGATGCCGATCTCAACCGCCGGTTTTTCTCCCGCCTCAAATATCTGGGCTTCGGGGGCGCGGTGCTGGCGGACGATGTGAAGGACCGGCTGATCGCCCTGTCGATCGCCGCCCGCGGCGAACCCGTCCCCATATTCTCCTTTTACGGTGCAACGGAGTATCTTTTCGGCACCCTCAAATATTGGACGGGCGGCAGCACCGACATCATCGGCCTTCCGCTTCCCGCGACCGATCTCAAGCTCGTGCCGATGGGCGACCGCTATGGCATGCGCGTCAAGGGTCCGACGCTCATGCCGCAAAGCGGTTATATCGGCGCGGCCGACCAGTCGGCATCGCTCTTCGACGAAGAGGGCTATTTCCACGCGGGCGACGCGGTCCGGTTCGCCGATCCCGACGATCCCGCGAAGGGACTTGTGTTCGCAGGGCGGCTCTCGGAGGATTTCAAGCTCGATTCCGGAACCTATGTGACGGTCGAGGCGCTTCGCCAGAGCCTGATGACGGCAACCGCGGACCTGGTTTCAGAGGCGGTCATATGTGGTCTCAACCGGCCATATCCCTCTGCCCTGCTGTGGCTCAAAGGCGGATGCGATCCGGCTTCGGCCCGACGGGACCTCGAAACCCGGATCGAGCGGTTCAATGCCGACCAGAAAGGGTCGGCGCGGCGCATCGGCGCGGCGCTGGTCCTTTCCGTCCCTCCCTCCTTCGACCATGGCGAAGTCACGGTAAAAGGAAATGTCGCCCAGCGCGTCGTGCGGGAACGACGCGCCGCCGACGTCGAACGCCTCTATGCCGACCCAGCAGATGCCGACGTCATGGTTTTCGAACCGGCGTTGCGGGCGCGGCGGACCAGAGCGCAGGGAGGCCGGGATTGATACCCGCGCCACGAACGGAATGACCTATCCGGATCACCCTCACAGGACGATAGGCGATTGGACCCCGGTCATGCTCGGCGACCCTTTCGCCGATCTTGCGGGACCCATCCATAGGCTGTCGATGGACAGCGCAGCGGAGCCGGTGCGTTTCGGGATGCTTGTCGAGGACCGGCATTGCAATCGCCTCGGCTTCTGTCATGGCGGGCTGCTCGCGACATTCCTCGACATCGCGCTGGGCGTCGGGGCGATAACGGTCGGCCATCACGACTGGGGCGGCCCGACGATCCATCTCAGCATCGACTATCTGCAAGGGGCGCCGAAAGGCGACTGGATCGAAAGCCGCTTCACCCTTGAGCATGGCACGCGCAGCCTGTTGTTCGTGACCGGCGCGGTCGTCGGCGGCGCGGGCAGGATCGCGACCTGTTCGGCGCTCTTCAAGCAACCACGGCCGCGTCCTGCGGGTTAGGGCGTGATCATCTTGGATTGATAGAGCTGTGTACTCCCGCGAAGGCGGGAGTCCATCTCCGGTCGGCGCGATATTGAACCGGCAGGAGATGGGTCCCCGCCTTCGCGGGGACACACAGTATTTCATTCAATGTCGGTCACGATCTAACCCCGTCGAGGCGCCGCAGGGATCAGAATTTATAGCCGACGGTCGCGCCGAATGTTCGCGGCATACCCACCGTCCGGACGATGGCCTCCTGGCGGACGATGACCGTCGTATAGTTCAGCTTGTTCGTCAGATTGCGTCCCCATATCTGGAAACGCCAGCTCCCGTCCTTGCTCTCCACACCGACCTGTCCGTCGATGAGCGTATAGCCCGGAACGAACAGGCGCGGGTCCTTGACGAAGTCCGCATCGGATTTCCCGCGATAGACGAAAGACAGGTCGGCGAAGGCCGCGAGGCTGCTCGCGACGCCCCAGCGATATCCGGCGCCGCCATTGGCCTGCCACTTGGGCGTGTTCGGAAATTCCGTGTTCCGGAAATCCACGGCTTCCCCGAACGAAGTGAAGCTCTGGAAGCTGCCCTTGACCTTGGTGTCGGTATAAGTCGCGGCCGCGCGAAGGCGGAATCCGTCGAACGGCTGCAGCTGCACGTCCGCCTCAAACCCCTGCACACGCGATTTCGGGACGCTGACCAGCGTGTTCAATCGGTTGAACACCGGAACCTGCATCGTGCCCATCAACTGCTTGTGGGTATAGTCATAATAGAAGGCGGCGGCATTGAGATGCAGAATGTCGGGGACGAGGTCCGACTTCACGCCGATTTCATAGGCGGTCAGGCTTTCCTGCGGGACCGGGACATATTGCGTCGCAAAGACGGCGGAGATGTTCGAAAAGGCCCCCGCCTTGTACCCCTTGCTGACCGAGGCATAGAGCAAGGTGCGATTGGTCGGCTTGTAATCGAGACCGACGCGCCACGAGACATTGTCCTCCTTGAGATTGTTGACGACGAGCTGCGGCGTATAGCTGCCGTCCGATTCCTGCGTGAAGGTCGCGCATTCGCCCGATGCAAGCGCACGCGTGCCCAGGATGCGCGTGATACCGGCGGCATATTGAAGATTGCCGCCGGCCTGCGCGCATCCGGCAAAATCCGTCTTCGTTTCCGTATAGCGAATGCCGCCGCGCAGCGTGAAGGCGGAGCCGAGTTCGATGTCGCCGCTGGCATAGACCGCCCAGCTGTTGGTCTTCTGGTCCGCGATCTCCGGCACAAGGTCGATCGCGGGCAGGCCGAGAAGCGGCAGGAACACCCGACCGCTGCGTCCCACGGGCAGCAGGAAGGTCACGAGTTCACTCGATTTGTCGTTCTGATAATTGGCGCCCACCAGATAGTTGAAGCCGCCACTCGAACCGGCGGCGCGGAATTCCTGGAAGATGGTGCGCACGGTCCCCTGGATGCCGAGGTTCGTCACGGCGAGCGTCGTGCCGTCAGCCTCATAGCCATGATCCTGCCCGGCGCGCGCGATCGAGGTCAGCGAGGTCAGCGTCAGATCGTCGGTCGCCTCATAATCGGCGCGAAGGGCGAACTGCCATGCCCAGTCGTCCCGCTGCGTCGACCGGCCGTCCGGGAAATCGGTGCTGACATCGGCGGCGCGGATGCTGCCCGCGGGAACGAGCGGATAGGCGATATAGTCGGGGCTGATCTGCGTCAGCGTCAGGTCCTTCCCCACGAGTTGCGGGGCGATTGTGTCCGAACGATCGATCGTTCCGCTCGCGGTCAACCGCAGCGTGAGCCGTTCGCCGGGGCGCGCCTCCAGCGTGCCGCGTCCGCTCAGAATGTCCTTGGACCCGTTGGTGCGGTTCGTCGTATAACCCTTTTGCCAGTCGTCCATCCTTTCATACTGGATCGCGACGCGCGCGCCGACGGTCTCGCTCAAGGGACCGCTGAGGAAGCCGTCGACGACGAGATTGTTGAACCGCCCGAAGCTGAGGCTGCCGCCGCCCGCGAAGTCACGCGTCGGCTTGGCGGCGACGAAGTTGATCGCGCCGCCCGTCGCGTTCGATCCGAACAGCGTGCCTTGCGGTCCCTTGAGCACTTCGACGCGTTCGAGGTCGAGCGTGGTCCCCTTGCCCATGATCGGAAAAGCGATCGGCGCTTCGTCGGCATAGAGCGCCACCGACGGGCGCGCGGCGATCGCCGTGTCGTAAAAGCCCACGCCGCGCAGATAATAGACGGGCGAACCGAAATAGGTGTTCGAAACGACGAAACCCGGCACGACCTTCTGAAGCGCCGCGGCGTCGTGGATGCCGCGCGCGGCGAGTTCCTCCGCGCCGACCGCCGTGATGGAGATCGGCACATCGTTGATCGATTCCGATCGCTTCTGCGCCGTCACCACGATGTCGTTGAGACCGACCGTCTGCACGCTTTCCTGCGCGGCGTCGGGTTGAGCGGCGGCGGCGTCCCGCGCAAAGGCCGCCGGGCCGGTCCCGGCCAGGACGATGGCAAGCGCGGACGCACTGGTAGCTCGAATAACCATGTTCAATCCCCTCCCTGAGAATTTCAGCCGACCCCTCGGTCAGGGGACAGAGCCGATAATTTTCGAACGATGGCCATGCTTCATCACAGCCTTCCGCCGATTGTTACCGACCAGACGGTAACATATACTCTCTCATTGTCAATTGCCGCGTGATCAGCGATAGAAAAAATAATCTAGACATTTGTAATATCGCCATATTTCCTGCCGATCGCCGCGATGATTTCCGGACGCAGCCTGGTCGGCTCGACAATGCGGTCGATCGATCCCTGTTCGAGCGCCCGTTCGATGTCGTGGATTCGGTCGTATCGCGCGGCCCACTCCGCTTGCAGGTCGAGCCTTTTGCGTTCGATGGTCTCCGCCAGATCGGCGGCCGCGCCTCGCAAGCGCAACCGGGCGATGTCGGGATCTTCACGGACGATCTTCTCGATCTCGCTGGCAAAGACGACCGCGGCCGCCGGCGCGCCTCCCAGGACCGAAGCCTTGGCGCCCCTGATGGCGATGACCTCCATGTCGCTGTTCAGCGCCTTCGAGAAGACGACGAACGCCCCGCCATGGTAACGGGACAGAAGGCAGAACAGGATCGGCCCTTCGAACTCGACAATGGCCCGGCCGATTTCCGCGCCGGATTCAAGCTGGAGCCGCCGCATCGATTCGGGCGACCCGTCGAACCCCGACAGATTGGCGAGAATGACCAGCGGCCTGTTCGCGCTGGCCCTGCGGATCGCTTTCGCCGCTTTTTTGGACCCCTGCGGGAAAAGCGTGCCGGCCGTCCACCGGTCGGGACCGTCGGGTGGCGCGGGATCATCACGGGCGAGGTCGTAGGATTCAAAGCCGACCATGCGGACGGGGTAGCCACCGATATGGGCGTCCCACACGACGGTCGCCTCGGCTCCGGCCCAATTCTCCCAGCGTTCGAGCGGCATGTCATCCATGTCGGCGACCGCCCGCATCACCGACCGGATGTCGAACGCCTTTTTTCGGTCGGCATTGGTCCGGTCGTCGAAAATCTCGCCCACCTTCGTGAATCCGGACCCTTCGATCAGGCGATGGGGCGACAGGCAGATGTCACGATCGGCGGGATCGCCGCTTGCCCGGCGCCGCGCGCGCCCTTCGGCCGGGACCGCATGGCAGAAGTCATAGTGGCGGAAGAGCAGGCGGCACGCGGCTTCGATGCTCGGCGCCCAGTGCTGCGCCTCGCCGTTCGGTCCCATGATGCGATCATAGCCCCCGATGCCGGTCTCGTTTTCGGCCGACACCCCGCCCGAATAGTCGAGCGCGCGCTTGCCCGTGAGCACCATCGCGCTGTCGCCGACCATGATGAGCATGCCGCGCCCTTCCATCAACATGGTCGCTTCCGCATTCCAATAGGATTGCGCGCCGACGTTGACGCCGCAGACGATGATATTGATTTCGTGCCCGGCCCGGCTGAGTTCGATGATCCGCCGGAGGACGCGCGCCGTCCAGTCGAGATTTTCGGTGCCGCTTTCCATCGACACGCGCGCGCCGGAGGATACCGCGAACCATTCCACGGGAATCCGCTCCTGCGCCGCCCGATCCAGCGCGCCAAGGATACGGCGGCACTCGGCCTCTCCCAGCGAACCCATCCCCTTGCTCGGATCGCCGAGAATGATCATCCGCCGGATACCCTCCGGGAATTTCTGCGTGAAATTGACGATTTCGCCCACCACCAGGTTCGCGATGTTGCCGCCCCAGTCGCGATCGACGGCGACGAGCGTCTGCCCGGCATCGAGATCATATTCGGTGAAGCGTCCCTGGGGAAAGTCGGAGAGCGCCGTGCCGGGCGACGTCAGCAGGCGGATGAGGTCATAGGGATAGACAAGACCCCGCCGCTCCAGCATCGCGCTGCGTGCCCGATGGTCGCTGAATGGGCGGATCGGATCGGCGGAGATCGCCTTGATCCCAAGCTGGATGTCGCCATGACTGGACACCGTCGTGATGACGATCCTCTCCCCCGCGCCTTCCCCCGCAACGCGGCACTTGAAGCTGATCTGGTCGATCGACAGGTCGCGGGTCATCAGCGCCGCCCGCTGCACGAGGGACTTCAGCGCGGCGGGGTCGACGGACGCGGCTTGACGAAGCGTGATCGTGACCCGGTTCCATGCATAGGGACTGCGCGCGGCCTTCCCGCCATGATGTTCGCGAATGCGATCGAGGCAATCGAGCAGCAGACGCTCGGCATCCTCCATCCCGCCGGCGGTCTCCGCAAATGCGAAAAGCCGCCGGTCCCGCCTGGAATCCCGCGCCGTCGCGTCGATCAGGATCAGGTCGGACTCGCGCTCCAGCTCGGCGATATCGAACCGGTCGAGGCGCCAGAGTTCAAAATCCCGCGCCATACCACGCGGCGATTGCCGTGCCGATCGCCGGAGCGTCGAGCGCGCGAGGTCCGCCAGCATCGGCGACACCGGGTCGATCGCCTCCGCCCATGAGGCAAGGCACATGGGCACGCCGACGCCCGTCGCCGGGGGACCATGCATACGCCAGCGCCTGAGGATGCCGCGAATCATCTCCACCTGCCGGGGCAGGCTGGCCACCGACCGGGCGCGCCGGAACCGGACCTCATCCGACGCATCGGCATCGCCCGCGTGCATCGTGCGGAACCGATCGAGCAGCGCGCATTCGGCGGCGTCCAGATCCGGCCCGCGCGGCGCGGCTTGCAACTGTGCGGCCGCCCGCTCGACATCGGTCGCGGCGGGTTCATATCCGCAGATCAGCCCCTCGATCGCCGCCACGGCGCGGCCGATGGCGCCATCATCGTCCGGCGAGCGATACCGGACGGGAAATTCGAATCCGCCATCATCGGACCCGGCGGCGTCGGCTTCCTCGGCAAGCCGCGCCATCAGGTCGCCCGCCGCGACATGAACGGCGGGCTGCGCGAGCAACGCCGTCACCACGCCGTCCATTTCGGCGGCGATGGTGGTTTCCACCTTCATGCTCTCGACAACGAACAGCGCTTGGCCGCGTGCGACGCGATCGCCTTCGGCCACGAGCACGCGCACCACGACAGACGGGAACGGCGCCCGCATCACGCCCCGTTCGAGCTTGCCGACATAATGCGCCTCGCCGCCCACGGACACGAGATAGGCGCTGCCCTGATCGATGATGCTGCAATGGCGTTCACGGGCGCCGACGCGCAGCCGGCGACGGTATCGATCGATCACCGAGGCGGAATATTCGACGCGGTCCCCCGCATCGGTCGTCAGAAGGAAAGTGTCGGCGGCGACTTCCCGAACCGTGCATGTGCAGCGCTTCGCGGCAAGCTGAAGGTCGAAGCTGTCGCCCGGCAATCGCAAAAGCGGATCGCGCTCACCGAACGCCGTGAAGCGATGCCGCGCCTGCTCCACGCGCGCGCGGTGATGTTCGGCGGCGGCGACGAGAAGGGCGTCCGGATCGTGGCAGGTCGGGGCAAGTCCGGCACCAC
>PHEM01000507.1 GCA_002842935.1 Alphaproteobacteria bacterium HGW-Alphaproteobacteria-13
CGGAAACAAATAGAGAACAATGATGGCCGCAGAATGGCGGAAAAGCAAGGAATTTAGCGCTTTAAGGGATGTCCTCGGATCGCGAGGTGGCGGAGACGGAGGGATTCGAACCCTCGGTACGGAATCAACCCGTACGACGGTTTAGCAAACCGTTGGTTTCAGCCACTCACCCACGTCTCCGCATGGCCTGCCGCGCTAACGGCAGTCTGGCCTAGGCGGGTCGCTATAGCCATGCGCCGCGCGCGCCGCAACGCCAAACATCACCCTTTTTTGACGGCCGCATCGGCATTCTACCGTTCAAAGGATTCGCTCTGGCGCAAATTCGACTCGGGTCATCGCCCGTTCATTGCCCGCCCGTCAAAGCGAGTCATGATTGACGCCGAATTTTGATGCGCTACGCGTCGAAAGGAAATCCGGGGGATATTATGCGGAAGACGATCCACAGCTTTGCCGTCGCGGCGCTGGCCGCCATCGGCCTTGCCTTGTCGCCGCCGCCCGCCGCGGCGCAGATGAACCAGCTCGATCCCAATAGCGCGATCGACGCCGATCTCGACAATCCCCCGCCCGCCCCTCCGGCGGTCCCGGCTCCCGATCCCGGTACCAGCTATGACGAATCGCTCGACAGCGACCTTGCGCGGGGCGACCAGCAATATGACGCCGCCCCTGACAATGGCGCGGCGACAGTAGCAGCGGACGCCGATTCCGGTTCGACTTACAAGAAGGACGACCTGATCGGCGCCGCCGAAGGCGTGTTCGGCAAGGGCGCGCAGGGGCTGGCCGGGCTGATCGAGGACATATTACGCAAGCAGGGCGAACCCAACGCCTATATCGTCGGGCGCGAGGCCGGGGGCGCGCTGGGCATCGGGGTGCGCTATGGCTCCGGCACGCTGCATCACAAGGTCGAGGGCGAGAAGCCCGCCTATTGGACGGGACCGTCGATCGGTTTCGACGCGGGCGCCAATGCGGGCAACACCTTCGTCCTCGTCTATAATCTTTTCGACACCGAGGATCTCTACAAGCGCTATCCCGCCGGCGAAGGCGCGGCCTATCTGGTCGGCGGCTTCAACGCCAGCTATCTGCGGCGCGGCGATGTGGTGCTGATCCCGATCCGCGTCGGCGTCGGCGCGCGGCTGGGCGTCAACGCCGGATATATGAAGATCCGCAAAAAGCAGAACTGGGTGCCCTTCTAAGGACGCGGAAAGCTCGCCGCGGGGCGATGGAGGCCCGCGCTTCCCAGCGCGGGCCTTTTTCTTTGCGGACAATGGCTGCATCAGGCGTTGCAGAGAGGGAAGAATGCCCAAATCGGACGTCACCTGGCGCGGCGTGCTTATATTCGTGGCGGCCGCCGCAATATTATTTTCCGGGCGGGCCTGGTTGAAGCATGACGCCGAAGCCGAAGCGAAAGAGGCCCTGCTTGGCGCCCTTCCAGCCTTTTCCTGCAAGGATATGTCCTTCGATACGAAGTATTGGCGCTGGAGAGCCGATATCGGCGCCAACGGCACATCCACCTATTCGGCTCTCGGCATGTCCTACGGCTGCCGGACGCAGTTGAGACAAGGCGTTCGATCTGCCGAATGGCCCCTACAAAAGCCATGCCTGTCCGGCGGCCAGTGCTGGTGGACGACAAGAGGCGGCGCTGAGCTGATGCTCCGCTTCGAAAGGGACAAAGTCTGGTATAGCTATCAGAAGTTGAGAGACATGCGATGTCTCGCCGAATCCTGCCCGCCCGAGACCAGGCTACGCTAGAGCGTCGTGCCGTAAATCTGAGCCACCCCCTCGACCGTTCGTGCTGAGCTTGTCGAAGCACCGTCCTTCTTCTTGCGGCGCCAAAAGGAAGAACG
>PHEM01000508.1 GCA_002842935.1 Alphaproteobacteria bacterium HGW-Alphaproteobacteria-13
CTGGCGGTGCTGCATACCGATGGCGATGGCTGACGCAAATCTGTCCGGCTTGACTGCGTTCCCACTCTGTTCCATTTTGCCGCCATGTCTGGTGCGCTTTCTTCATCCGCTGATTCGCCGCCGCTGGCGGGATTGACCGCTGGCGATGTCGCGCGCGGGATCGGGCGGCTGTTCGCGCGCAACGATATCTGGTGCCTGGGCGAAGTGCCGATCCGCAATGGTCGCCGCGCCGATCTGATGGGGATCGATGCCAAAGGGCTGGTGGTGATCGTCGAGATCAAGGTTGCGCGGGCTGATCTGCTGGGCGACACCAAATGGCCCGATTACCTCGATTTTTGCGACCGGTTCTTCTGGGGGGTGCCGCCGGGGCTGGATCGCAGCCCGTTGGAGGGTGAGGCTTACCGGCCCGAAACCTGCGGCGTGATTGTTGCCGATGGCTATGATGCCGAAATCCTGCGCCCGGCCGCGCTGGCTCCGCTGGCTCCGGCGCGGCGCAAGGTCGAGGTTGAACGGCTGGCACGGATGGCGATGCGGCGGCACGCGGGGCTGATCGATCCGCTGTCGGCGGCAACCGGTGTGCGCGGCTGATATTATTGTGTCGCGCCGCAGCGATTTGTTCCATAGCCTGCCGTCATGCTTCCGCCTGATCTGCCCGTCCCGCTTGCGCTGCTGATCGTCAGCTGCGCCGTGACACTGATCGTCGCGCTGCGCTATGTATTGTCGAGCGGGCTGTTCGCCTTTATTACCGCGCGGGTGCGGCCCGGCCTCTATGCCGGGCGCGGGCAGCAGATCATGCGCGAAGTGCGCTGGTCGATGCTGTCGGCAGCGATTTACGGCACGCCTGCGGGGATCGTGCTGTGGGGCTGGCAGCACCACGGATGGACCATGATCACCGTCGATTTCGCCGCGCTGCCATGGTGGTATCATCCACTGTCGGTGCTGATCTACCTCGCGGTGCAGGATACCTGTTTTTACTGGGCACACCGCTGGATGCATCAGCCGCGTTGGTTCCGCATCGCCCATGGCGTCCACCACCAAAGCCGCCCGCCAACCGCGTGGACCGCGATGAGTTTTCACCCGATCGAGGCGGTGACCGGCGCGGTGGTGGTGCCGCTGCTGGTGTTTTTCGTGCCGATCAATATCGCAATGCTGGGGCTGGTGCTGACGGTGGCGACGGTGATGGGGGTTACCAATCACATGGGGTGGGAGATGTTTCCGCGCTGGGTTGTTCATTCGCCATTGGGCAAGTGGCTGATAACGGCCAGCCATCACGAACGCCATCACGAGGAATATGGATGCAATTTCGGACTATATTTCCGCGTCTGGGATCGTGTGTGCGGCACCGACAAGGGGTTGTCGCAGCGGATTGTCGCGGCGGCGGGTCATGGGTGCGAGGCGGCGGTTTGATGAGGATTACGGCGCTGATGCTGGCTGGCGGCGGCGCGCTTGCCGCGGCAACCCCCGCGCTGGCGGGCGATGTGGTGATTACCGTCACCGATCTCAGGTCAAGCAAAGGCGTGGTGCGCGCCTGCATGACGACCCGCGCGGATATCTTCCCGAAATGCATCAAGGATCCGACCGCGCACCGCACGGTGGTGCCAGCCGGCGAGACAATCGAAATCCGCTTTTCCGGGGTAAAGCCCGGCGACTATGCGATCGCGCTGCTGCATGACGAGAATGACAATGGCAAGGCCGACCGCGCGCTGGGGATGATGCCCAAGGAAGGCTATGGCTTTTCGCGCGACGCCCCGGTCAGGATGGCCCCGCCCAAATTCAAGGATGCGGTATTCAAGATTGAAGAAGGCCTCAGCCTCGTCTCCATCAGGATGCG
>PHEM01000509.1 GCA_002842935.1 Alphaproteobacteria bacterium HGW-Alphaproteobacteria-13
GGCGCCCCGTCTCGGTGCGCCCGTCGCCGGCACCCGGCATTTCATCGCCGTCGGACTCAACTATCTCGACCATGCGCGCGAATCCAATATGCCGGTGCCCGAGGAGCCCATCCTCTTCACCAAGGCGATCTCCTGCATCCAGGGTCCCGACGACGATGTGCGCAAGCCGAAGGGGTCGACCAAGATGGACTGGGAGGTTGAACTCGGCATCGTCATCGGCACCCGTGCCTCCTATGTTGACGAGGCATCGGCGCTCGATCATGTCGCGGGCTATCTGGTCTGCGACGATCTTTCAGAGCGGAATTTCCAGCTTGAGCGGGGCGGTTCCTGGGACAAGGGCAAGGGCTGCGAGACCTTCGGGCCGGTGGGTCCGTGGCTCGTCACCCGCGACGAAGTGGGCGATGTCCAGGCACTCGACATGTGGCTCGACGTCAACGGCGAACGCATGCAGACCGGCAACAGCGCGACGATGATCTTCGATTGCGCCAGGCTCGTAAGTTATATCAGCCAGTTCATGGTACTGCTTCCGGGCGACATCATCACCACCGGCACACCTCCCGGCGTCGGCATGGGCAAGAACCCGCCTGTCTATCTGAAAGAGGGCGATGTGATCGAACTCGGCATCGAACGGCTCGGCACGCAGCGCCACAAGGTCTTGGGGTGGAACGATGGCCGCTGAGGCGGTCGCCCCGCGCCTGGCTGGCAAGACCTGCTTCGTTACCGGGGCGGGTCAGGGCATCGGCGCGGGCATCGCCGCGAGCTTCGCCGCAGAAGGTGCGCGCGTCGTCGCCGCGGACCTGCGCTTCCCCGCCGGCGGCAGCGCGGTGGAGCGGCTCGCGCTCGACGTCACCGATGCTGCGGCGGTAACGGATGCGGCCGCCGCATTCCCCGACGTGTCGGTACTCGTGAACTGCGTCGGATATGTCGCCGATGGAGCGCTGCTCGATTGTCCGGTCGAGGAGCTCGATCGCAGCTACAGTCTCAATGTGCGTTCCATGGCGCTGACCATGAGGGCGTTCCTGCCCGCGATGCTGGACCGCGGTACCGGTTCGATCGTCAATATCGCCTCGGTCGTCTCGTCGGTGATGGCCGCGCCGAACCGCTTCGCTTATGGCACGACCAAGGCAGCGGTGATCGGGCTTACCATGTCGGTTGCCCGTGACTATGTCGAACGCGGCATTCGCTGCAACTGCATCTCGCCCGGCACCGTCGACAGCCCCTCGCTTCATGAACGCTTCGCGGCGACCGGCGACGTCGAGAAGGCGCGCGCCGCCTTCGTTGCGCGCCAGCCGATGGGGCGGCTGGGCCGGGCCGACGAGATCGCCGCCGCAGCGGTGCTGCTGGCGTCCGACGAGGCGATGTTCATGACCGGCAGCAATATCGTCATCGACGGCGGCATGAGCCTCTAGCGTCGGCCCGATGGCGCGTGTTGCCGATATCGCCAAGGGCAATTCGTCGGGCCCCCGACTGCTCGACGCGCTGCGCGCGGCCGTCGGCGTGCGATATGTGATCACCGGCGACGGCGCGACGCGCCGCTTTGCTACCGGTTACCGGTTCGGCTCAGGGCGCGTTCTTGCGGTCGTCCGTCCGGGCAGCCTTGTCGAGCAGTGGCGCGTCTTCACCGCCTGCGTCGATGCCGGCGTTATCGTCATCATCCAGGCGGCCAACACCGGGCTCACCGGCGGTTCGACGCCCGATGGCACCTACGATCGCGACGTCGTCATCATCAACACGATGCGCATCGGCGGCATTCATCTGATTCGCGGCGGGCAGCAGGCCGTCTGCCTCTCCGGTGCGACGCTTTCCGACCTCGA
>PHEM01000510.1 GCA_002842935.1 Alphaproteobacteria bacterium HGW-Alphaproteobacteria-13
TTGCGCCCCCGCCGCGGTCGCCGCCGCCGCCGGGCTGCACGTCAGCCGCGTGGACGGGTCGCCGCTGCGCTATAATCGCGCCGACACCTATTTGCCCGATCTGCTGATCTGCCGCCTGGAACTGGCGGACGCCGTGCTGCGGCTGGCCGGCGAGTATCGACCCGTCGCCTGACTTTCGTGACGGTGCGCCATTGTCAGGCGCCGCTCGCTCGCTTAGTCGGTTGCATCGGAAAACCGGAAAAACGGGAGAAGCACGATGTCCGACCTGCCTGCCACCAACCTCGTCATGCTGACGCTCATCAAGCCCGAAGGCGAGCTGGAGGTCTTTTTCGAACGCCGCCCGATGCCGCAGCCGCAGCCGCATGAGGTGCTGGTGAAGATATTGGCGACGCCGATCAATCCATCGGACCTCGGCCTGCTGTTCGGCGCCGCCGACATGACGACGGCGCGCGCCTCGACACGCGACGGGCTGCCCGTCATCACCGCCGATGTGCCGCCGCCGGGAATGCGCGCGATGGCGGGCCGTCTCGGCGAGGCGCTGCCGATCGGCAACGAAAGCTGCGGTCTTGTCGTCCAGGCGGGGGATTCGCCGGAAGCGCAGGCGCTGCTGGGCAAGACCGTCGCGCTGCTGGGCGGAGAGATGTATGCGGAATATCGCTGCCTGCCCGTACAGATGGCGATGCCGCTGCCCGAGGGGACCGATCCCGTCGACGGCGCGTCCTGCTTCGTCAATCCGCTGACGTCGCTGGCCTTTACCGAGACGATGCGGATGGAAGGACACAGCGCGATCGTCCACACCGCCGCCGCATCGAATCTGGGTCAGATGCTGGTCAGGATCTGCGCGAAGGACGGAATCCCGCTCGTCAACATCGTGCGCAGCGAGGCGCAGGCAGCGCTGCTGAAGGGGATCGGCGCGCAGCATGTGCTCAACAGCGGCGATGCGGATTTCCGGGACCGGCTGACGGACGCCCTGACCGAGACGGGCGCGACGATCGGTTTCGACGCGATCGGCGGCGGCAAGCTCGCGGGACAGATATTGGCGGCGATGGAGGCGGCGGCGGTCAAGCGCATGGCCAGCTACAGCCGCTATGGCTCCGACACGTTCAAGCAGGTCTATATCTATGGCGGACTCGACATGGGACCGACGATCCTCACGCGCAGCTTCGGCTTTTCCTGGGCGCTGTCGGGCTTCCTGCTCACGCCCTTCATGCAAAAGGCGGGGGCGGAGGTTGTCGCCCGGATGCGCCAGCGCGTCGTCGACGAACTGACGACGACCTTCAAGAGTCACTATAGCCACGAAATATCGCTGACCGATGCCCTGAACCTCGACATCGCCCATGCCTATAATGCGAAGCGGACGGGCGAGAAATATCTGATCCGGCCGTAAGCGGAATAGCCGTCGCCCCCGCGAAGGCGGGGGCCGCTAGCGGCATAGTGTAAGGCTGCTTGCTGCCCCCGCCTTCGCGGGGGCGACGAGTCTATCACCGCTTCATGCACTGGCGTGCGTCGTCGCGCGGATATTCGGCGCAGTTCCACAGCGCCTTTTCGAATCCCGCCTTGTCGTCGCGCAGATAGGAAAAACTCATCGCCGCGCGCTGCATGTCGGTCATCGCATCGCCATCGGGCTTCAGCATCGGATTGCTCCAGCCCATCAGCTTGCAATAAGGGCGCTCGCCGCACAGCCGCAGGGCCGTGGTCACGAAACTCTCGGGCGCGGCGCGGCGGTCGAGCTGAATCTGTATGGTGTCGCGTCCCGCCGTCTCGCCCGTGCCCGCGACGACGCGCGGTTCGCCGACTTCGGCCTTCGCATCCG
>PHEM01000511.1 GCA_002842935.1 Alphaproteobacteria bacterium HGW-Alphaproteobacteria-13
GCCGCCCTTCGACGCCGAATAGGCGGCCTGGCCCATCTGCCCGTCCTCGGCCGCGACCGACGCGGTGTTGACGATCGCGCCGCGCTCGCCATCCTCCATCGGATCGAGCGTCAGCATCCCCGCCGCCGACTTGGCGATGCAGCGGAAGGTGCCGACGAGGTTGATCTGGATGATCCGGTCGAAGGCGTCGAGCGGGAAATGCTTGATGCTGCCGTCTTCCTTGCTGCGGCCCGCAGTCTTGATCGCATTGCCGGTGCCCGCGCAGTTGACGAGGATGCGCTCCTGCCCGATCGCTTCGCGCGCCTTGGCGAAGGCGGCGTCGACCGACGCCTCGTCGGTGACGTTGCATTCGCAGAACACGCCGCCGAGTTCGGCCGCGAGCGCTTCGCCCTTTTCGGCCTGCAGGTCGAAGAGCGCGACCTTGACGCCCTTGGCGGCCAGCGCGCGGGCCGTGGCGGCGCCGAGGCCCGAAGCGCCTCCGGTGATGACGGCGGATACGGTGGAATCGAGTTTCATGTCATTCTCCCTAATTCGTCGCCCCCGCGAAGGCGGGGGCCGTTGGCAACCTTGCGCTGCCTCGATAGCGGCCCCCGCCTTCGCGGGGGCGACGCCGGTTTCTTAAAGCCGCTCGACGATGGTGACGTTGGCCTGGCCGCCGCCTTCGCACATCGTCTGGAGACCATATTTGCCGCCCGTGGCGTCGAGCACGCCCAACAGCGTCGCCATCAACTTGGCGCCCGACGCGCCGAGCGGGTGGCCGAGGGCGATCGCGCCGCCATGGACGTTGAGCCGCGCCGGATCGGCGCCGAGATATTTGAGCCACGCGAGCGGCACCGGCGCGAACGCCTCGTTGACTTCATAGGCGTCGATGTCGCCGATCGTCAGCCCCGCCTTCTTCAGCGCCTTTTCGGTCGCGAACAGCGGCTCTTCCAGCATGATGACGGGGTCGCCCGCCGTCACCGAAATATGGTGGATGCGCGCGCGCGGCGTCAGGCCATGGTCCTTCAGCGCCTGTTCGGAAACGACCAGCGCGGCGCTCGCGCCGTCGCAGATCTGGCTGGAGGTCGCGGCGGTGATCGTGCCGCCTTCCTGAAGCAGCTTCACGCCCGCGATGCTTTCCAGCGTCGCGTCGAGGCGGATGCCTTCGTCGGCCGTGTGCATCGCCTTGCCTTCGGGCGTCTCGATTTCGACGGCGACGATCTCGCGGTCGAACTTGCCGCTTTCCGTCGCGGCCTTGGCGCGCATATGGCTTTCCAGCGCGAAGGCGTCGAGATCGTCCTTGGTGAAGCCGTGCTTCTTGACGATCATCTCCGCACCCATGAACTGGCTGAACATGATGCCGGGATATTTCTCTTCCAGCCGGGGCGATTTGTAATTGCCCAGCCCTTCCTTCATGAACAGCGTCGCGACGCTGCCCATCGGCACGCGCGTCATGCTTTCGATGCCGCTGGCGAGAACGATGTCCTGCGTGCCCGACATCACCGCCTGCGCCGCGAACATGATCGCCTGCTGCGACGAGCCGCACTGGCGGTCGATGGTCACGGCGGGGATCGAGTCGGGCAGCTTCGACGCGAGCACGGCATTGCGGCCGAGATCCATCGTCTGCTGCCCACCCTGCGACACGCAGCCGGTGATGACGTCGTCGATCTTCGACGTGTCGAAATCATTGCGGTCGGCGATGGCGTCAAAGACGGCGGCACCGAGGTCGACGGGGTGGACGCCCGCGAGCCGGCCGCCGCGCCGGCCGCCGGCGGTGCGAACAGCGTCTACGATATAGGCATGTGCCATGCGTTGAGTTCCTTTCCGA
>PHEM01000512.1 GCA_002842935.1 Alphaproteobacteria bacterium HGW-Alphaproteobacteria-13
CGCCGAAGCGGCTCATATCCGCGACATCGGCGACCGGCTGGGCGTCGCCGTCACGCCCATCGGCCGCGCCCTGCCGGGGGAGGGCATCGGGCTGACATATCGCGGTGAGAGCGTCGCGCTGCCGGATCGGCTGGGATTCATGCATTAGAGATGCGCAACCGTTTGTCCTGAGGAGGGACTGAGCCTGTCGAAGCCCCGTCTCGAAGGACCATGCGCTGCGCCGGGTCCTTCGAGACGCCATTTCGACAAGCTCAATGGCTCCTCAGGACAAACGGATGGGGTGTGGCCCACCCGATCCAAAACCGGGGCTTGCCCTGCGCCCGCTTTCTTCCCATAACCCGAAATCTAATTGGGGCGGTTGTAGCAGGGGAGAGGCGAACCGGCAGGCATGGCCGGACGTGCTCGACTGTCATCCTGTGTCCGCCTTCTGCATGGAAGGAACAGAGACGCATGAATCCGGTTTTGATCGCGATAGCGTGCGGCCTATTGGCCGTGCTCTATGGGTTCATTACCTCGCGGCAGGTGCTGGGCGCCTCCGCGGGCAATGAAAAGATGCAGGAAATCGCCGCCGCCATTCAGGAAGGCGCGCAGGCCTATCTGAAACGCCAGTACAGCACCATCGCCGTCGTCGGCGTCGTCGTCGCGGCGATCGTCCTCTGGGCGCTCGGTCCCGTTTCGGCGTCGGGCTTCGCCATCGGCGCGATCCTGTCGGGTGTCGCCGGGTTCATCGGCATGAACATCTCCGTCCGCTCGAACGTCCGCACCGCCGCCGCCGCCCAGAAGGGGTTGCAGGCGGGTCTGACGCTGGCGTTCCGCGCGGGCGCGATCACTGGCCTGCTGGTGGCGGGCCTCGCGCTGCTCGCGATCGCGGTCTTCTATTGGGTGCTGACGGTGCAGATGGGCAAGACGGTCGGCGAAGAGGACCGCACGGTCGTCGACGGTCTCGTCGCGCTGGCGTTCGGCGCGTCGCTGATCTCGATCTTCGCGCGCCTCGGCGGCGGCATCTTCACCAAGGCCGCCGACGTCGGCGCCGACCTGGTCGGCAAGGTCGAGGCGGGCATCCCGGAGGACGATCCACGCAACCCCGCCGTGATCGCCGACAATGTCGGCGACAATGTCGGCGACTGCGCGGGCATGGCCGCCGACCTGTTCGAAACCTATGTCGTCACGGTGGGCGCCACCATGGTGCTGACCGCGCTGCTGCTGAAGGGCGCGGGCGAGATGCTGTCGGGCCTGATGGCGCTGCCGCTGTTGATCGGCGGCGTGTGCATCGTCACCTCGATCATCGGCACTTACTTCGTCCGCCTCGGCGGGACGAACAACGTCATGGGCGCGATGTACAAGGGCTTCCTCGTCTCCGCCATTCTCGCGGTTCCGGCGATCTGGTTCGCGACCGACTATGCGCTCGGCGACATGAACACGGCGATCGCGGGCGGTGAATTCGACGGCCGCGCACTCTTCTATTGCTCGCTGCTCGGCCTCGTCATCACTGGCCTGATCATCTGGATCACCGAATATTATACCGGCACGGGCTTCCGCCCCGTCCGCTCGATCGCCAAGGCGTCGGAAACGGGCCACGGCACCAATGTGATCCAGGGTCTGGCGATTTCGCTCGAAGCCACGGCGCTGCCGACGATCGTCATCGTCGCGGGCATCATCATCGCCTATCAGCTCGCCGGGCTGATCGGCATCGCCTATGGCGCGACCGCGATGCTGGCGCTGGCGGGCATGGTCGTCGCGCTCGATGCCTATGGTCCCGTCACCGACAATGCGGGCGGCATCGCCGAAATGGCGGGGCTG
>PHEM01000061.1 GCA_002842935.1 Alphaproteobacteria bacterium HGW-Alphaproteobacteria-13
ATGTTGAAGGGTGTCAGGAAATAACGCCGGTGCAGAGAATTTTGTCGGTCAGGTGAATTGGCGTGGGGTGTCGGATGCAGTGTTCTTTGTCCGTTCACAGGGGCGGTGAAATCGCGACGCCCGCGGGGAGCGGCGTCGCTCCGCTGAAGCACGATCGGAATGGGTAATTGCTAAAGAGCGAGCCGCCCCGTTTCGAGCGCTTTGACCTTTTCTGATATCTGAACAGAAGTTTTCTTATTGCGGTAAGATACAAGCATGCGCTCAAGGTTTAAGGCTGGCGATAGGAGGGTGACCTGGCTGTCGCCCAAGTCCCAAGTGAGCAACGATTGCTCAAACTTCGCACCGTACAGGTTTTGCACCGATCCATCGGTTTTCCCGGAGGGAGGCCCAAATTTTGCGCGCAATCCTTGCTCCAGGGTCGCACGATCAGCCGCATCGTAGAAAGTTTCTATTTCGTACAAGCGGTTACCGGAGAAATGAAACTCGACCGTTGCGCTGACATCTCCGCCCACGGCTAAGCTCGCTCTCGTAACGGAGCTTCCGATATTCTGTACAGGCCAGCATTTGGTGATGCCTACGGCCTTTTCGGCCTCGGTGATCTCAAGAAATCGCGGAGCGTTCACATCACCGGTGCACGCGAAATCGATGCGGCCGTAATTTCCATTCGGAATTTCAACCGCTCGTGCTGCTTCGAGTGGCATGCCAATCTCGTAATGTTGGAACGACGCCGCAGTCGATGCCGCCACAAGCATTGTGAATACCGATACAGCCATCTTGAATTCCCCCATTGCGACGCCCACTGGCTATCAAGTTGGTGAGCCGCGCGCCAGCGCCCATTGCAAGTGATCGAGGTGTGTCGCATTCTCGTTCGTGATTTGAGGGGTGCGCTGATGAAATTGGATTTTCGATGTTGGCGATGCCCGGAAGGCACGCCGGGGCGGCGTGTTACGGCTCCATTCAACGATAGCGGATTTTACAGATTTCAATGCGCTGAGAACCATGTGCATGAAATTGTTCTGGTGCAGATGCGATTTGAAGTGCTCGCCGAGACGGCGATGCAGGCAATCGTGGACGGATATTATAGAGATGCGGTTGCATCGTTCGCCGCGGCGCTGGAGCGTTTCTATCAGTTCTATATCGAAGTCGTGGCACACAGCAAAGGCGTCACCTCGGCGGTCCAGGCGGCCACATGGAAGGATGTAGCTCGCCAGTCGGAGCGGCAGCTCGGGATGTACATTGGCGTTTATCAGCTAGAGAATGGTGACGTTCCACCTCTCTTGGATCAGGATCACGTAAAGTTTCGCAATCAGGTTATCCATCAGGGATATCTTCCCACCGAAGAGGAGGCCATTGATTTTGCTCAGGCTGTCGTCGACTTGATTCAGCCCCTCATTAACGCGATCATGCCGCGCTATATAACGGACATTGAGGCGCTCACGAATGTTCACACGGCGGCGGCGTCTGCCAAATCTGAATCGCCTGGGCGCAAGCATCTGGTGTATTTCGAATTCATTCTCCGGTTCGATACGGAAGCCGACGATTGGGAAGTTCCGCCTGCGGACGTGCGAACCGAATTGATAGCCCGACGCGGTCGTCAGCTATAAGGCGGCCTTTACTTCGCCGAAGATGGTCAGATTTAGCCGCTCAGGGTGGTCAATCTTCTCGCGCCCAACTTGGCGGGACAGATTGTCGATATTCTATGGCGCATGCCTATTTATCGACAGGATTGCGCCGACTTCATAGGCTCTCAACCGGCACCTGTCGGTATTCGTGCGTTAGCGGGGGAACGAGGTGGGGAGTTGGTAGACCGAGACTAAGCGCGCCCGCTCGCTATCCGCGATATATTCTGGCCAGGGTTTGTCAGCCGTCACGCGACGCCGGGAACCTTCGCTCTCCCACTTGACGTTTCGGGCGTCTGCGGCCGCGGTCCGCTGGTCGATATCGTCCGCCTCGAAGGCATCCCGGTTCGCCCATAGGAGGGCGGGCCAAGGCGCGAGGAATACAGCGAGCAACATACCGATAAAGGTGCCATTTCCAACTGGCAGCGCGATGACCGTGACGAGCCAAATTGCCATGAAGCACAACGCGGCTCGACCAAGGACGAGGCGAGGCCTGCAATAACTCATGAAGCCAATCGCAAGCCAAGCGAAGGGCGCGCTGACCATCAAGAGTAGGCCGCCGAGCGCGATGACAAGCGCAACGATTGTCACGGCAAAAACGAGTAGCTTGGTCATGACGGGCGCACCGGGTTGTCTGACCCAGCCTCTGGCGCAGGCCCCGTTGCGGGAGCCGGGTCTTCGGATTCTTCGTCGCTATACGGCGCGGTGTCGATCTCGTCGAGGATAGCCTTGTCCAGTGTTCGCACCAACAAATTGGCGACTGACTTGCCGTCGAGCGCGACGATGCCGCCGATCGTTTCTCGACCATAAGTGTCGAACTTTGGATTTTCGCTGGGTTTGCACCATTTGGCTGCTGCAGAGGGCTTCAGCTGGAACAAAAACCGATCTGGATTGAGCAGCGCGAGCGAGAGCAGCTCCCCTTTCTCACTGTGCCGAATATCGGCAATCGCCCCGATATAGCCGATGCCAAGATCGTTTTGCTGAAAGGTGGTCAGCACATGACAGATGGGCCGAAATCCATGCTGGGTAGGTCGGATATAGTGATGATAGACCCACCCTTGACCATTGAGATCGGTCCCGTCGAAAACGAGATCGAAGCCGTCGCCTGACACGAATTTCGCGACTAAAAGTGATTCTAATACCATCAGGCCGCCGAACGTCGCCAGCTCGTGCATCTCGAGATGCCCGCCGTCGGCAAATTGCACCATGGCGGCGATGGGGTTGGCGAGGATCGGTGTAAACGTGCCCGTGGGGCGAAGGAATGCTTCGATCGGGGCCCACATCATCCCCGTTGGAGGAAGGACATCAGGAATCTCCGTAAGGAGGTTTCGGGCCATTTCGACGAAAATCCAGCCGAAGAAATGAGCAATGAGCGAGATTCCTACTGCGAGCAGCAGCGTTGTTGCTGAACCAAGAGGAAGTTCGGGCCTACCAGCGCCGCTTCGCGCTCCTTTTAGGTTCCACGCACCAAGAAAGGCCAGGCCGGGTAGCAGGATGAGCATGCTGGCGAGGACGGCCAGCGTGAGCGTCATGTATCAGCTCTTGACGATATATTTGAAGCGGCCCGTCGTGGGGTTCCTGATCAGCTTCGCGATCAGGCCGCGGCGCCGGATCGCGGTACGCTCATCCTGCAAGCGCAGGAGCTCGACATAGCCGCCGACCTTGCGCGCGGCGTCCGAGGTTTCTGCCTGTTCGCGGGGGGTGGTCACGCTTACCATAGCTGCAATCTAGTGCGTCCCACCGAGAAGGTAAAGAGCTTCGGCTATCAGTGCTCTTGCGAGAAGATCGCACGAGCAAGCGTTCGTCGCCCTCAGGTTGACGTCCCGGCGGGACAGCGGATATTTTATAGCCAGTCGGTGAGTGCCGCAGGAGGGTTTGATGGTGAATGATGTCGACGGCTTCGAAGAGTCAGCCCAAATCGTTGAAGCGTTTATGGCGGGCCAAAATGACGAGATCGTCGAAATTCTTTCTCGGATAGCGGAGGCAATTCGCGACCGGGCAATCGACGATTAATTCTCGCTCCGAAAGTGATTGCTTACGATGTTGCCAGCTATTGGCTCTTTTGCACGCTGACTGTTAGGTGAGCTGGGTGCGCCCGCTGGCGCTATTGGGGGGTACAATGGTCAGGACAATCGCCGGGATCGCAATCGTCGCCTTATTGGGAGGGTGTGAGCGCTCGGCTGATGCTGCAAATCCCGCACAAACGGCGAACGCCGCTGCCTCCCATGCCATTGTCCAGCCAGAGGATCGACCTTTCAGTGTCGACATGGCTCCAAACGTGGACCTCCAATCCCTACCGCAGAACACGGACCTCAAAATGCTCGATGGCGATGTGGTCCAGTATGCGGCCCAACTCTGCCATTATGATCTCAAGCCACAGTTTCAACCCAAGCGTTGCGACGTGTTCGTACAGGCCGACAAGACCGGTGTGTTGCTTGGCTACGTTACCATCACGCAGGACGACAAAGGCGCGTGGCTAGATTCCGATATTACCCTGAACGACCCACAGTCGCGCGGCAAATCAGGGTGCGGCATCTCTGGCCGACTGTTCGATTTCATGGAGACGGCTTCCAACGTAGCGCCAAACATTGCGGGCGATTTCCATGCGCGCATCAGCTGGCAGGCATGGGAGAAAGAACCAGGCAATTGGATGTTTGCAGCCGACGACGACCCCGCGGATCAACAGGATATTCCAGATGCGGCACGGGGCGTCTGGTACATCGAGCGGAAGGGCAATAACCTGCGTTTGGAACAGGAACGCTGGAACTATTGCTCGAGTGAAGTCGTGGTTGAAGACGTATTTCGCAGGGTCGTAACGCTGTCAAAAAAAGAGAAATAGTCGACGGTTTTACTCGACGCTGACTCGATCAGCGATCACGACCAGCGGCGCATGATGATGGCCTGTGTAAGAGGCGAAGCCCTCTCCCTCTATGAGGACCTTCCTGCCGACTGCCGCCTTCAAAACGGTCGATAGCCGATCGGCGCCGCTGACTTGAACGGTCACGAATTTCTCAGCCGGGTCCGCGAAATCGCCACCGTCGTCGATACAGGTTTCTGCCGGCAACTCCACGATGAATGTCCGCTCTTCTGCGTCGCCGGCAGCGATGCTCTCGAAATTCGGAACCCCGGGAAAGAGCTGCAAGGTAAGCCGTCCCGATACACTGACTTTGGATTTTGGATCAGCAACGCGGATGCAACCCTCGGAAGTTTTAGGACCAGTGACCTGAGCAATTGCGCCCGGCTGTGACGTTAAGATCAGCAGCATCGACAATACAAAAATTCTCACGGTCATCTGACGGGCCCTATTCGTTTCGGGGAATATAATTTATGAGCTGCTCGGCCTAAAACTTCTTCTCAGACATTGGATCGCTCACGGGCTTGCATGGGGCGCTGAACGTAATGGAGCCTCCATCGGACGTTGTGAATTTCTCCGTAACGCGGCCAAGAATGCGGTCAAAGACAATCGTTTTTCGGGATGAAGTTTCCCCAAGCATGGGGTTTTCACGCTCATAACGCAACTCGGTTGCCGAAACGGAAAGACCGTCGAGAGTAACATCGAAGCTCTCTGCAGCGGCGTTCCAAGTCTGGATAGTTTTCTCTGTCGCGTCGATCCGATAGAATTCCCATTTCGGTTCACGGATTACAGACCCGTCGACCGAACTGTTGACTTCTTCACCCTTGCACAAGAGTACCACTGGCCCATCGTCAGGGTCGGACGGCACGCCACACGCTGACAATGTCAAAATTCCAGCAAAAATAGATACAGCCCTCATCACTGGTTCCCCCGGTGGCGTTGTGATGGTCAATCAGCACGCGATGCACGCGCTTAAACCGGTGTGGGCCGATCAGGCGCGCAACGCAATGCAACGATCTTATGGCGTCAGGGCATATGAAATCAGCTCGCCTCTGACGGCTCGTGACCAGCATAGGATTCCGTGATGGCGTGATAGTAGGGGATAGCTGCGATCATTTTCCAAAGGTCGATCGGCAGTACGGCTGCGAGCGGGCGTTGTTCGTCGTCGATGTAAACGACGCGCGAACCGGCGCCGGCGATCGCGCTGACGAGGTCATTGCCACGGAGCTGCGCGCGGGCGCGCCTGGGGGAGGGGGTCGTCTGTTTCATCGCCCCGCCGTCGCCGAATTGTCTTATTTGTTCGTGAGTTTCGTTGCCTAATCGGCGGTTGACGTTTCCAGAGATGATACAGTTACTTCGCAACATCAAGGTTGCAATCAAAGTAACTCGGGTTGTCGGTTCTCGGGCGGCCGCTTTTGCACCCAGAGTTCGTCAGTCGGTTCGACGATGAGCTGTTCGCTGGAATACTGGCGTACTAGCTCCAAAGCCTCCTGAGCGGGCGCATGGAGCCATGTATCGAGGTCGCTTGGGTGGAGAATTACCGGCATACGATCGTGGATTTCCATCATTTCGGGAACCGCGTCGACCATGACCATCGTATAGCTGTCGCCCCATTCGTCGGTCGGCCGCCAGAACCCCGCGCAGGCGGCAATCGGCTGGTCGGCGATACGGATCCACGTCCGCGTCATGTTCGGGCTTTTGCCGACGGCTTCCGCAAAAGCGGTGATCGGTATCAGGCATCTTTGGCCTGGCTGAATGAACCATTCGTGCCACATGCCGAACTCGTTCATCAGATTGTCGTCGCGCGCGTTGTTGACCTTCAGCGGCTTGTTGAATTCACCGGTGCGCTTGTTCTTCAGATATTTGGGGAAGCCCCATGTCATCGTCTCCATCACGCGTTCGCCGGCGCTCTCGCGCACGATGAAACCCGTGCCGCCTTTCCATACGTCGCCGGTGTTGGCGTTCGTTGGTTTCGGGCGCCGGGCTTTGAAGTGGGAGGCAACCTCATCGACCGACGCCTTGAGGGTGATCTGATTGCACATATACGGCTCTCCGCTTCTCAGGCGGCGCCTAGCAGCCCTTCGAGACTGGGCTGGATCGGCGGCATGATGGTGAAGCTACCTTCGGGGAAGGGCCGCAGGATGTCCAGCGGCGGGCGGACCTGTTGCAGCCAGTCGAACCAGTCGTCAGGATCTACCACTGCGACATGACGATCCTTGTGCTCTGCAAGGTCGGGATAGGCCGGAACCGTTAGCGCCGCGAATGCATCGGGATATTCGCGCGTTCCGCGCTGCCAGACGCCGGCGATGCAGAAGAAGGGAATGTCGGTGACGAAGCTCGCGGCATAGAGCGTCTTGCCGTCGCGCTTGATACCGAATTCATTCGCCAGGATAAGGCAGGGGCTTTCGATCCGGGCGGTTTCCGATTTGAGGAGTGAAATCTGTCCGATCTCTGGGTCGCGCGATCGGAGGCCCCAATGTGCCTCGATCTGCTGTTCCTCCTGGCCATCCCATATCATGATGCGATGACCGCCTCGGCCGAGCCCTTGAAGGGTGTCGTCGAATTCAATGTCCATCGGTCACTCTCCTATGTCCTGAAGCGACGCATCGCGCGTTTCCATTCGCGAATGTCGGGCATTTCCAGTTCGATGACGCCTTTCTCCCATGCGACGGTCTCAAGGCGCAGCGGCTGAACGCGGCGGCCGATCCGCGCGGCGCATTGCCGGCACCAGAAATGGCGCGTCGCGTCGCGGAAATTATCGCTCCATCCCTTGCGCTCGAACCGCCACCAGAGGCTTGCCGCGTGGAATTTGGCACTGTGGCCGCACCGGCAGGTGACCTGCACGGCATAGTGCCAGACCGCGGCCTCGAATATGTGCGTGGCTCGTCGAAGGCCGTCCTTTGTGTTTTGCACGTCACAGCGCCATCGCCTGCTGCTCGCCAGCATTCGCGTGCGAGGCAGGCGGCGATAAATGATCGAGGATCGCGCCCGCGAGTTCCATGGCAGCATCAATTCGAAGATGCTCGCGGGGTTCCGTCAAGCCAAGCTTCGCCCAGCCCGGGGCGGATAACAGGGCATCAGCAATGGCATTTTTGTCGAGTCGGTTCATGCCCCAATGAGAACATAGGAAGAACATGAAGGCAATCCGGATTCGATAGACCGTTGTCCGGAGCCAGAATGTTTCGCTGGTCGGCCCTGAAAACGCGCGACTCTTTTTGGTTGAAAGCGGTCAGAGGTATCGGACGCTGCAGTTTATTCGGACAGGACCCGATATTCCGTCCCGAGACGCGTTCTTGCGCTGTTTCGGCGAGCGAGGATTGAACGGACGTAGCGATCGGCCTCAGCGCCGTGCGCGAATGACCGCACCTTGTGCTGACCCGCGGCGCCGATGCGGCCCCAATGGGTCTCGACGATCACGGCGCCGAAGAGGTCGACGCTCGCGAGAATGCCATACCGGCGATGGATGTTGCGCGCGGGATTGCGCGCGATCAGCTCGAGCTGGACATCATCGAAAGGCGATCCCTTTGTCATCTGCGCGGTTTAGCCCCGGAGATGCTGGCGGTCGCACGAATTTTCCGAATCAATGCCGTCGGTATGATTCAGCCGGTCGATCAATGACCGGGAATAGGGCCGACGCCTGAGGACAGGGCAACAGCTCGGCGATCGCCGCCGGAAATTGCCTGCTCCCATTGGGGAGCATCCGCCGGCACAGCCGGCGGTCCCGCCCTTGATGAAAGGCGGATCGTGAGAAATTTTGAAGCTGACGGTCTGGCGTCGTCGACGTGTCTATGTCGAATCTATTGGCCGACCAGGCCAATTCCTCATCTTCTCCAGAGAAGCAGACTCAGATTTGAGCGGTTGAGTATCTTTTTGAGACTCGCGCTCCTCGATCGTGCGGGCCATGCGCGACAAGGTTTCCAGCAAGGCTGTTTCGTTGGAAGCCTGCTTTGTTTTGTCCCTGCTCTGCATCACGCGATTTTCGTCTTCCGCGGCTTGCAGCCTGACGAGCTCGTCATCAGGGAGAGGGCAGGGGGCGCGCTGCCCATCCAGCCAGCGTTCGAGCCCCGCGGGCCATTCGAGGCGATAGGCGTTCGACGTTTGCTCGTAACGCGGACCAGGCCCGTCGCGATCGACACGCTTGCACCGTCGCTGGACGAGCAGGAACCCCGCATTCTTCAGCTGAGCGAGGCCGCGCGCGACCGTTGCTCTGGCAAAGCCGGTTTTCTCGATGAACCAGTCGTATGTGGGATAGATCTCGCCTTTGCAGAGACGTCCCAGCTCGCACATCAACTTGAATATCGCTGTTGCGGATTGCGACAGGATTGGCGGCGGCTTGTTGGGCGATAGCGTCGACCTACCTTCGGCCGTTGGATCGCTGCTCCGGGCGTGTCGCCGATCGGCGCGCAGCCGGTGGCGACGGTAGCTCGCTAGATCGACTGCCGCCTGATGTAACCGATCCGTCTCGCCCTTCTGGTAGGTGCGCCAGAAGCGGCTCTCGAAACTTCCTTCCTCGAGACTGCCGCGTAGGACAGCGGCGCCGGTGCGCTTGATCGCTCCCGACGGCGCCGGCACGCCGACACGGCGAAGGGCCCCAGCTGCGGCTGAAGCGAAGATGTGCGTCATGGTCCGTCCTCCGTTGGAGGGCAGCGACAAGCGGGCAATAAAATCCCGTGGCGCGAAGCGCGCATCATTGACAAAGATGTCGAAGGAGGTTAGCCAAGCTTCCAGCTTGTTGGAGCCAATCAGGAAGTACCAATTCCTGGGCTAATCTCGATGCGATGCCCGGCCTTCGTGCCGGGTTTCGTTTATCCGCTCACGGCGCCCCCATTCTTGTTAATCCCCGAATTCTGTTGATGCGCGCGCGTCGTTGACCGACGCATCTCTTCTGCCCCGGCCAAGTACGAAGGGATCGCCGCCCCTATGTTGGGATGGCGATCCAGACTCGGATTCATGGTGGCAGGAGAAGAAATTGATTGGCGCGGATTGTGATGCGCGAAACTCATGGCCGCCCTATCACTTGCTACCGCCGATCGCGGCCGATCGACGAAAGTCGCTGAGCCATACGGCCCGCGCGGGCGGGGGCGTTGCCCGCGCGGGCACCAGCTGCGTATGATTGGATTCAATCACGCGCCAGTTGGTCAGGATCTTGGCCACATAGTTCTGCGTCTCGGTGATCCGCGGAACGCGTTTGACGGACCGAACGCGACCGGGACCGGCATTATAGGCCGCAAGCGCGAGATCGACGCGCCCGAATTCACGAAGCTGCCAGCTCAAATAACGGGCGGCGCCGCGCAGATTGCCATGCAGGCTGTAGCGATCGACCCCGAGCTGCTTTGCCGTGCCGGGCATCAATTGGCCGAGCCCGAAAGCACCCTTGGGGCTCAGGGCCATCGGATTGTACCGGCTCTCCTGGATCAGCATCGCATCCATCAGGCCGATAGGTAATCCTGCCTCGCACGCCGCGCGCTGGACGAGCGGGTACAGAACGCGCCGGCGATCTTCGGCGGTGCGCCCGAGCAGACCTGAGGAGAGGTAGGGCTTCGGCGAGCAGTTCCCGATCGCTGGGAGGTCGAGCGCCAAACTGGCCAGTTGGTTGGCGGTTTGGCCCGAACGCATCCAGCCCGGTACGCGGATCGACCGTACAATATCGGTGACCGGCGAGAAGGCCGCAGGAACGCTGGCCGCAAATACTGGTGTGTCCGATCGCATCTGCCGGAAATCGAGCAACATACCCTTTTCGACCGGCGCGGGTGTTGGCGCGGCGTTCGAGGCAGCGGCAGGAGTCGAGAAGTCGAGGAGAGCAACGCGGCGCACCGGCTGCCCCGGATCCGCTATCGCGGAGCTGGGGGCCATGATGGCTGACGCCGAGAGCGCCGCGATGATGCGGATGTGCGACACCCCGATTAGCTGCGGGCTCTGAAGAACATTTGACGGATCTTCCACCGGGGGCCGATCAGGTCGACGAGCAGTTCGCGAAGTTTCTGCTGCAGCGATTCAGTTTCCCAATCGCGTAGTTCGTCTTCGAGGTCGCAATTATCGATCGCGGCTGCAAGATCGGGGATGAGCGATGCCAGCAGCTTGGTCGTTGGCGCGTCATAGGCGTCCAGCGACTTGAAGACGAATATTGCTAGGAACGCGCGCGTGGGATCGATGTCGAGGGCGGTACTCAACCGAAAGAGATGGCTCGCTTTCGGAACGCGTTTTTCCACGAGATAGTTGGAGACGCTAGTGTGGTGCATTTTTGCACGCACGCCAATTTGTCGCTCGGATAAGTTCAGTCGCTTCGCTTCACGCTGACAGAGTGTGAGGAAGTGCGAGACCTCTGCGATGGCCCGTGTTTCCATTTTCGCCCCAATTTGCTCAATTGATTATAATATAAGTGACCGCCCAGCTTTGTTATATGTGGGCAGGCAAGAGCAAAGAAGAAAGAATGTCAAGCGCATAGCGCTTAGCAAACTAAGGCTAAGTTACTGTTCTGCGACGATGCTGATCGCCAATCGGTGCAGTTCCAGTTGGGTTACGACCCTCCCAGCACGGGCCGAGAGCTGGTATCTCGCCGAGATAAGGACGTCATTCACCGGCTTATCGAGAAGGTAGCTAACTCGTATATCGCCTTTGATTGCATCTTTTTGGGCGAAGAGAAGAAGATCCTTTGCAGTTAAGGCTTCTAATTCGTTAACGCAGTTCTCAGAAACATATGAAAACAACCCTGAGGCCGTGTAGATTTTGCTGTCTCGTAGTGAGAGTTTGTAGATTCCCAGCGCCAAGGCATTTAAGTATTGCGTACTCACCCGAAGATTATGAGGAACGCGTTTCGGGCGGTTCATGGCTATGGCTGCGGCCTTGCGGATCTCGCTACCGGCTAATCCGGCAACAATGATCTTTAGCGCGCCGCTGGCGATGATTGTAGCCGTGCTGGCTACGTTCATAGCCACGGTGGCTACGAACGTAGCCACAAAATTTCAACGATTCGGAAATTTATCACATAAAAGGCATGTGAAAGGCCAGATTTCGGACTGATTATTACTTAACTGTTGACAGGAAGGGAAGGGGGAATTTTCCATCGTGGCGGCGCCCATTTGGGCGTCGTTTCAACAGATGGGAAATGAACCATGCAAACCATGTCAATGACCATGACCAAGAGCCGGGGGCTGTTCCGTAAGGAAAATCTCCCACTCATGGGAGCGGTCGCCTTCCTTGCGTTCGTCGTTCTCGCGGGTCCGGCCTTCGCCGGCACCGACACGACCTTCGATACCGCGTTCACGAAGTTCACCGCGTTCCTCGAAGGTTCGGGCGGCAAGATCATCACGATCATCTCGCTCGCGCTCGGTCTCGTCGGCATGGCCTCGGGCCGTTTCAGCCTGGGCCAGATCGCACTCCCCGTTGGCGTCGGTATCGGCGTCGGCACGGGCGTTCCGATCGTCACGTCGACCGTGACGGCACTTATCTGATTTGGACGGTCCGGGTCGCGAAACATGCGCGATAAATCCGGACAATAGGGCGGGGCGGTTATGGATCGCTATGTAATCCCAGGGAGACTGGACGAACCCGAACGCATCGGGCTCTGGACCATCGACGAGTTCGTCGCAATGGCCGGGCCTTTCGTGATGGGTATCCTCGTTCAGCATATCATTTGGGGCATATGTTTCGGAATCTTGGGTTGGTGGGTCTTGCGAAAGGCAAAAGCGGGACGTGCTGGTTCTTGGCTTATCCATATGGCCTATTGGTATTTCCCTAGTGGGGTGATGGGGATCCGAGCCGTTCCGCCTTCTTATCTTCGATTGATGGCGGGGTGAGCGATGGAAGCTGGATTTAGCCAGGCGCAGGCGCAGCGCGTCCTGAAGCAGCGCAACATGCTGGTAATCGCGAGCACCGGGCTCGCCATAGTCACCATTTTTTCTTTGATCGCCGCGTCGGCGCGGGACCGCGAGATTGTCTTGCAGCCCGTACTTACCCGTCAGGTCGAACTGAGCAGCTCGGGGGTTAGCCGCGAGTATCT
>PHEM01000513.1 GCA_002842935.1 Alphaproteobacteria bacterium HGW-Alphaproteobacteria-13
GGAGCCGCCGACGCGCCTGCGCTGCTGACGGGCGACCGCGTGACATGCTTTGCCGAATTGGAAGCCGGAGTCGGGCGGCTCGCGCATTGGCTGCGTGAACAGGCGGGCGGACCGGGGGAGCGCGTCGCAAGCTGGGGCGCCAAGTCGCGGGTGACATGCCTGATGCCGCTCGCCGCGGCGCGTGCGGGGCTGATCCATGTCCCCGTCAACCCGCTGCTTAAGGGCGCGCAGGTCGCGCATATCCTGGCCGACAGCGGCGCGCGGCTGCTTGTCACGGGCGGCGCGCGCGCCGATGCGCTGGGCGCGGAGCGGCCCGCCGGATGCGCGGTGCAGGACCTGAAGGCCGCCGAAGCGGCGATCGATTCGCAGGGGGCGGGGCTGGCGCCCTCCACGGCCGGGCCGGACGATCTTGCCGCGATTCTCTATACCAG
Organism: Alphaproteobacteria bacterium HGW-Alphaproteobacteria-13; assembly: GCA_002842935.1. Lineage (GTDB taxonomy): Bacteria > Pseudomonadota > Alphaproteobacteria > Sphingomonadales > Sphingomonadaceae > Sphingopyxis. Next base: position 432 of record PHEM01000513.1, read on the forward strand.
TGGATCGACGGGGCGACCCAAGGGAGTGATGCTGAGTCACGCGAATCTGTGGCTCGGCGCGGAGAGCGTCGCATCCTATCTGAAGATTGCGCGCGAGGACCGCGTGCTCGCGGTGTTGCCCTTGAGCTTCGATTACGGCCAGAACCAGTTGCTTTCGAGCTGGTATGCGGGGGCGGCGGTCGCGCCGCTCGACTATCTGACGCCGCGCGATGTCGTGAAGGCCGTCGCGCGCCACCGCGCGACGACGCTGGCGGGGGTGCCGCCCCTGTGGGTGCAACTCGTCGAAAGCGACTGGCCGGCGGAAACGGCGGCCTGCCTGCGCCGCCTGACCAACAGCGGCGGCGCGCTGACGCCCGCGCTGATCGACGCGATGCGCAGCGTCTTCCCGAACGCCGACATCTATCCGATGTACGGGCTGACGGAGGCGTTTCGTTCGACCTATCTCGACCCCGCGCTGGTCGCCGCGCATCCGAACTCGATGGGCCGCGCCATTCCTCATGCGGAGATATTGGTCTGCCGCCCCGATGGCAGCATCACCGATGACGAGGAACCGGGCGAACTGGTCCATTGCGGGCCGCTGGTCGCGCAGGGCTATTGGCGCGATGCCGAGCGGACGGCACAGCGCTTCCGGCCCGCGCCCGCCGCGTCGGCTTATGGCGGCATGGCGGTGTGGTCGGGCGACACGGTACGGCGCGATGCCGAAGGGCTGCTCACCTTCGTCGGCCGCGACGATGCGATGATCAAGACCGCGGGCAACCGCGTCAGCCCGACCGAAGTGGAGGAAGCGGCGCTGGCGTCCGGCCTGATCTTTGAAGCGGTGGCGTTCGGCGTTCCCGACGCGCGGCTCGGCGCGGCGATCATATTGATCGTGCGCGGAAAAGAAGGCGCGGATCGCGAAGCGCTGGCGGCATGGCTGCGCCAGTCGCTGCCCAATTTCATGCAGCCGCGCGAGCTGGCGTGGCGCGACGAACTGCCGCGCAATCCCAACGGCAAGCTCGACCGCGTGGCCATCGCCGCCGAGTGGGAAGGGGAGATTGCCGCATGAAACCGCACGGCCCAATTCCGCCCGGTTTTTCCGCCGACGCGAACGGCATGCTGCTGATCGGCGGCCAGCGCGCCGATGCGCTGGCCGAAGCGGCGGGGGATACGCCGCTGTTCGTCTATGACAGCGCGATGCTGGCCGCGCGCGTCGCCGAATGGCGCGCCGCGATGCCGACCATGGTGCAGCTTCATTATGCGATGAAGGCGAACCCCTTTGCGCCGCTGCTCGCCTTCATGGCGGGGCAGGTTGACGGGTTCGACGTCGCTTCGGGCGGGGAGCTGGCGGCGGCGCTGGAAAGCGGGATGGCGGCG
>PHEM01000514.1 GCA_002842935.1 Alphaproteobacteria bacterium HGW-Alphaproteobacteria-13
TTCTCCGATGCCGGTGGCACCGGCCGCAGTTATCATGCCGACCTCGCGGCAAAGAACCAGATGCGCCGGGTCCACTTTCTACTTGAGCCCGGCTGGCGGGCCGATGCCGCAATTCAAGGGCTTGGCCGTACCAACCGCACCAATCAGGCTTCTGCCCCGCTGTTCCGCCCGGTGACCACCGATGTGCGTGGCGAACGTCGGTTTATATCGACCATTGCGCGTCGGCTCGACAGCCTCGGTGCATTAACCAGAGGGCAGCGCCAGACTGGTGGGCAGAACCTCTTCGATCCTGCCGATAATCTCGAGAGTACTTACGCCAAGGAGGCGCTTCATCGCTGGTTCGGTCTGCTGTTCGCAGGCAAGCTCGAAGCCGTTACGCTCTCTCGGTTTGAGGAATTGAGCGGGCTCAGGGTCGAAGGGCCCGACGGCGGGATGGTCGATGACCTGCCAACCATCCAGCGCTGGCTCAATCGCATCCTCGCGTTGCCTATTGCTCTGCAAAACGGGATATTTGACGAGTTTCTCGGCCTCGTCGAAGCACGGATCGACGCAGCACGCCAGGCCGGCACGCTCGACATTGGGGTCGAGACCATTGCGGTAGAGCAATACGAGGTGCTGACCGACACGCTACTGCGCACCGATGCGCTGTCGGGTGCGACTACGCATCTCCTGGAACTCGAGATCGCCCGCGCGCTCAAGCCTTTGCGTCTCGAACGGCTGGAAGAGCTCTACGGCTTTTCAGGTTCGCGTCAGCAACTTCTGCGCAATGCGCGCTCAGGCCGGATCGGGCTGCTTGTCCCGGCGCGAAGTCTGCTCACCGACGAAGGTACGCGTGTGGCCCGCTTCGAGCTTGTCCGCCCCTTGAAGCACGGACACATCACAGCCGATCAACTCGAAGAGAGCAATTGGGAAACGGTGGATCCAACCGAATTTCGCCGCCTCTGGCAGGCGGAGGTCGATGACGCTGCCACAAATCACAAGCGTGAGCGACTGCATCTTGCAACGGGCCTGCTGCTTCCGGTGTGGGACAAACTCCCTTCCGACTATGTTCGCGTCAGCCGGATTTCGGCGCGAGACGGACGCTCGCTGTTAGGCCGGGAGGTTCCGCTCCATTGCGTGCCCGAACTATGCCAGGTGCTTGGTCTTGAAGACGAACATGCCTTCTCGGCAGAGCAAGTCGTCGATGCGGTGATCGGGACCGGGCGGCCGATGCAAATCAAGAGCCGCGAAGCGCTCACGCTCAAGCGCAGCCTCGTCAACGGCGCGCAGCGGCTCGAACTGGCAGGTTGGTCGGCGTCGCGCCTCGACTGGTACAAGGCACATGGGTGTTTCACCGAGATCATCCGTTATCAGACGCGGCTTTTCGTTCCGACCACGAACGCAGTGGCGGTCTTGGCGCGGCTTGCAATCTGATTTTGACGAACCTTGCCAAATGGCATTAAAATGCTATATGCTGCCATATGGAGAATAGTCATGCTGGCTTTGCAACCCGTTGATACCGTCCCCCACGCCTTTCGGCCCGACCCTGTAACCCAGGAGGAAGCAGCGGCGATGTTCCGCGCCGTGCTGAACCTGTTTGGGAAATGGGAAGTAACGGACGAACAGGCAGCGACTTTGCTCGACATGCCGGTTCGCTCCTACCGGCGGTGGAAGGCTGAGGGTGCGGGCCGTGTCTCGCGCGATGGTGCGGCGCGGCTCTCCAACCTGATGGGTATCCACAAGGCGCTGAGGATCATCTTTTCCGAAGCCCAACGTGGCTACGCCTGGATCAAGGCAGG
>PHEM01000062.1 GCA_002842935.1 Alphaproteobacteria bacterium HGW-Alphaproteobacteria-13
CAGCCTGTTCCTGGGGATCGAATCCGCCGTGGAGATCGGCGAGGAAGTCCGCGATCCCCGGCGCAACATCCCGCTGGGCATCCTGCTCGCTATTCTGCTCACCGCCGTCATCTATGCGGCCGTGGCGGCGACCGCGCTCGGGCTGATCGGGCCGGAGGCGCTGGCGCGCAGCGACGCGCCGCTCCTCGACGCCGCGCGCGTGCCGCTCGGCGTGTGGGCGACGCCGGTGATCGTCGGCGCGGCGACGCTCGCCATCCTCAAGACGATGAACGCGACCGCGCTGATCTTTTCGCGCAGCCTGTTCGCCATGGCGCGGGCCGGGGTCTTTCCTTCTGCGCTCGCCGCGATCCATCCGCGTTTCGGGACGCCGCACCGCGCGATCATCCTCTGCTATGTCCTGGCGATGTGCGGGCTGCTGATGCCGCCCAGCCTGGTGTTCCTGCTGCTGGCCGTGAATATTCCGACGATGCTGAAATATGGCACCTGCTCGCTGTGCGCCGTGCGCGTCGCGGCGCGTCCCGATCTGCTCGACGCGCCGCCCGCGCTCCATTTCCCGCCGCGCCTGATGATGGCCGTCGGCTGGCTGGGCGTCGTCGCGGCGGTCGCCATCATCGCGGCGGGGCTGGAGGCCGACCATCGCCCCTATCTGCTGGTGCTGGGCTGGCTCGCGATCGGCCTGCTCTATTATGCGGTCCATGCGCGGCGGATTGGCGGCAAGTTTATGCAGAAAAACGCGTGACAGCGATGAGTTAGAAAAACAAATGCGCGCGCCGGTCCTTAAACTTCTCTCGCAAGCCGAAAAGACGGAATGAATGAGAGACGCTGCCTTGGGCCTGGACGAAAGCTATTCGCAGTGGGTACGGCGCGTCGTCGCGCGGACGGGGGCAGGCACGGCAGGGCCGCTGATCCCCCTGTTCGACAGCTCGGTGCCGGAGCCGCGCGAGCTGCTGACGGCGCTTGTCGCCCGGGCTTTCGCGCCGCCGGTGTCGAACCGCTATACCAGCGCCTTCGCGCGGGGGAATCCGTTCGTCGTCGATTGGCTGCGTGCGCATTATGACGTGCCTGCGGAGAATCTGTTCTGCACCACGGGGGCGACGGGGGCGCTGTCGCTGCTCTATCGCGCGCTGACGGGACCGGGCGAGCATATCCTTGTCGAAACGCCGGGGTTCGACCTGTTCCGCGACCTTGCGTTCCATTCCGGGCGGACGGTCGGAACCTTCGTGCGCGCGGGACCGGCCTTCGGGATCGACGCGGGCGCGATCGAAGCGGCGCTGACGCCGCAGACGCGGCTGGTCGTTCTCTCCAATCTCCACAATCCCTCGGGCGAGGCGGTCTCCTATGATGATTTGCGCGACGTCGCCGCGCTGGCCGACCGCCGCCATCTGATCGTCATCGTCGATGAGGTCTATGGCGACTTCGCGGGACCCGACGTGCGGCCGACGCATGCGGCGGCGCTGTCGCCGCGCTTCGTCAGTGTCAGCAGCCTGACCAAGAATTTCGGGCTGAGTTCGCTGCGCTGCGGCTGGATCGTCGGCGATCCGGCGATTCTCGCGCGCGTGCGCGATCTTGCCGGACGCGTCGAGTTCGGCGTCTCCAACCTGTCGCACGCCGTCGCCGCGCTGGTGCTGGAAAACAGCGCCGCCTTCGCCGACCATGCCCGGACCATGATCGCCGGGGGGCGTCCGGTCATCGACGGCTATTTCGACGCGTGGCGCCGCGAAGGGCTGATCGACGGCCGTCTGCCGCCCTATGGCTGCATCGCCTTTCCCCGTCTCGTCGGCATCGACGACAGCGCCGCGTTCGCGCGGTGGCTGGCCGACCGCGCGGGCGTGGCCGTGGCGCCGGGCGAATATTTCGGCGCGCCGGGCCATGTCCGCATCGGCTTTGCGTGCGAAGCCGATGTGCTGGACCAGGGGCTGCGGCGGCTGGGCGAGGGGATGCGCGACTATCGCGGCACCGCGCGCCGCAGCGCGGCGGGCTGATTTCCGGCCGCCCTGCTTAAAGCGTCGAGCCTTTGATCCGCATCGCTCCCAGTCCGTTCGTGTCGAGCGAAGTCGAGACACCCGTCGGCCTTGCTCTGCAACGATGGGTGTCTCGACTTCGCTCGACACGAACGGGAAGATAGGTTGGTTTCAAGACACGCCGCCCTGCTTACAGCGCGCGCGTTCCCGACACCGGGATTTCGGTGGTATATTTCATCTCGGCGACGGCGATGATCGATTGCACATCGACCACGCCCGGCATCTTCATCAGCGTCTTGAAGATGAAATTCTGATACCAGTCCATCGACGGCGCGATGATCTTCATCATCACGTCGCGTTCGCCGATGATCGAATAGCATTCGAGAATCTCGGGCGTGATCTCGACCTTGCGCGTGAAGTCGGCGCGCTGCGCGTCGGTCAGCGTCCCGATCTTCAGCGTCGCATAGATGAAGAAGCTCTGGCCGAACTTGCCGCGATCGACGAGCGCCACTTGCTTTCGGATATAGCCTTCGTCGCGCAGCTTTTGCAGCCGCCGCCAGCAGGGGGATTGCGAAATGCCCACCTTTTCCGACAGCTCGCTGGTGGACAGCGAACTGTCGCGCTGAATCTGCTGAAGGATGCGCAGGTCGAGATGCGAAAGTTCGTCACTCATCGGCACAGATTATGCCCGCCGAAGCAAAGAGCAAGTCGGAAACTTCCCTGTTTTGGGAAAATTTCGCGAAATCTATTCTTCATGGAATGGAAAGGCCCGGGAACGGCGCGTCGCTGAAGGGCGGGATGCCGCATAATTATTGCGCTGCGCGCGCGATGCGGCGGCATATTCGAAATCCTTTTTCCGCCGCGCGGTCTAATTTGGTCCCAAAGGCCCGGATCGGACGTAGCGGAATCGTCAGGAAACGATCGTCGGCACCGGGTCTTAAAACGGGGAAAAGGGACGGAAAAATGGCCGGAATGACGATGATGCGTAAGATGATGTTGGCGACCGCGGCGCCGGTTGCGTTCGCGGCCTGGACCGCCGGCGCCCATGCCCAGTCGATCGAGGCGCAGGACGCGCAGGGCGCGGCCGCCGAAGCCCATGCCGACGAGATTATCGTCACGGGTTCGCGCATCCGGCGCGCGCAGACCGACACGCCCGCGCCGGTTCTGGTCGTGGACCAGCAGGCCGTGACCGATCGCGGCTATGTTTCGGCCTCGCAGGCGCTCAACAACCTGACGTCGATCGTCCCGGCGCTGGGGCAGGCCCCCGGCAACGGCAGTTCCGCCGGGTCGGGGCAGCAGTTTCCCAACCTGTTCGGTCTCGGCACGGGCCGCACGCTGACGCTGGTGAACGGCCGCCGCATGGTGACGTCGTCGAGCGGGCTGGGGGATGCGCAGGTCGATGCGAACATCATCCCGATCGGCCTGCTCAAGCGTGTCGAGGTCGTGCAGGCGGGCGGCGCCGTCGTCTATGGTTCCGACGCGATCGCTGGGGTCGTCAACTATATCCTCGTCGACGATTTCCAGGGCATCGAGGCCGACGCCCAGGCGAGCACGACGACGCACGGCCGCTATTCCACTTATTCGGGGCGGCTGACGGCCGGGACCAATTTCGCCGACGGGCGCGGCAATGTCGCGATCAACGCCGAATATGCGCAGCGCCCGTCGCTGCGTTTCGCCGACCGCCGCCGTTCCAACCTGTCGCGCATCACGCAGTCCAATCCGGCGGATACGGGTCCCAACGACGGCATCCCCTCCGTGCGCGAAATATTCGACGCCCATTTCTGGGAATTCAATCCCAATGGCGTGATCTTCAACATTCCCGCGCCGGTTCCGGCCATGCTGACGCGCGTGAACGGCAATCCGGTGCAATTCGCCCCGGACGGATCGGTCGTCGCCTATGATCCCGGCAACATCCTGGGCGTTCCCTTTGCCGAGGGCGGCCAGGGATTCCGCTATTCGGAACTCGCCGGGCTGCGCACGGGCGTGAAGCGCGCGTCCGTCAACACGATCGGCCATTATGACCTGTCGGACAATGTCACCCTGTCGGGCGAATTCATGTTCGCGCGCACCAAGGGCACGGAATTGCCGCAGGGTGAGGCGCGGACCGTCCTCAACAGCGCCGCGTCCAACGCCGGACCGATCGCCTTCACGCGCAACAACGCTTTCCTCAGCCAAAGCGCGATCGACACGCTCAGCGCCGCTTCGCCGTCCTTTGCCGCCGGCGGCCCGCTGTTTCTGTCGAAATATTTCTATGATCTGGTTCCCGACAACCGGGTCCGCAACCGCACCGACACCTATCGCGGTGTGCTGGCGCTCGACGGCAGCTTCAGCGCCTTCGGCGACCGCGAATATTATTGGTCGGCATCGGCGTCGCACGCGATCGTCGACGGCTATAACCATGGCTGGGGCGTCATCAACGCGCGCTACAACAATGCGATCAACGCCGTGCGCAACGGCGCGAACCAGATCGTCTGCGCGATCAACGCCGACGCCGACCCGGCGAACGACGACGCGGCCTGTGCGCCGATCAACCCCTTCGGCAACGGCAATATCAGCGACGAGGCGCGCGCCTATATCTCGGCGCCGACCGGCCAGGATTTCCGCAACAAGCAGACCGATTTCCTCGCCACGCTGGGCGGCGACCTGTTTTCGCTTCCCGGCGGGAAGGCGAAGTTCAGCGCCGCCTATGAACATCGCATGGAAAGCGCCAGATTTCGCCCGCTGGAGGCGACGCGCCTTGGCCTGACGGGGACCGAGGCCCTGGTTCTGGACCAGAGCGGCCGGTACAACACCGACGAGCTGTCGGCGGAAATCCTGGTGCCGCTGGTCGGCGGCGACTTCACGTTGCCGCTCGTCAAGGCGTTCGAGGTGACGGCGGCCTATCGCTACGTCGACAACAATATCGCGGGGACGGAAAATCTGTGGAGTGTCGGCGCCCAGTGGGAAGTCGTGGACGGCCTGATGCTGCGCGGCTCGCGCAGCCGCAACTTCCGCGCCCCGACGCTGACGCAATTGTTCGCGCCCAGCTCGTCGTCGCTCGACTCGGTCGGATATGATCCCTGCGACGCCGACCGCATCAACAGCGGACCCAACCCGACGCAGCGCCGCGCGAGCTGCCTTGCGCTGTTCGAGGCGAACCCGCTCTATGGCACGGGCGGATCGAGCGGCGCCGCGGCGGGCGCCTCGGCGGCCGAGCGGCTTGCGGCGTTCCAGAATCCGGCGGAAAATTTCAATCGCGCGCTGGTGACGACGGGCGGCAACCCCACGTTGCGCAACGAGATTTCGAAGACGCTGACGTACGGCATCGTGCTGCAGCCGCGCTTCATTCCGGGCCTGACCATCGTCGCCGACCGGATCGAGGTCGATCTGCGCGACGGCCTGTCGGCCTTTACGACCGAGGATTTCGCCAACGCCTGTCACGACGATCCCAATCCCGATCCGGCGGTCTGCAATGCCTATACGCGGCTTGCGGTCGGCAACGGCACCGATCCCGCCGGAACGACGATCACCGGCACCACGACGACCTTCAATGCGGGCGTCATGCGGTTCCGCGGCGAAGTCTATAATATCAACTATGCCTTCGACCTCGCGTCGGTCTTCGGCGGCGGAGATGCCGGGCGGATCGAACTCAATGCGGAGGCGACGCACACCTCGCTGCTGACGACGTCCGTCACGGGCGCGTCGTTCACGCGGACCGACAATACGGTCGAGCAGCCCGACTGGTCGGGGCGCTTCACGGCGACCTATATCAAGGGCGGCTTCCGCACCTCGTACCAGCTTTCCTATCTCGACAACGCCTATTGGCAGCCGAACGCGACGATCGAAAGTACGCCGGTGCCGGTGGTGAAGCGCAACATCCGGCACGACCTGTCGATGCAATATGACCTGGGCCGGTTCCTGATCCGTGGCGGCATCAACAATCTGACCGATGTCGAGCCGTCCTATCCCAGCCTGTCCTATGGCGACATCATCGGGCGCGAATTCTATGTCGGCGTCCGCGTCAAGATCTGACGTTCCGTCCTGATATTCGGCCGGTCCCCACGTAAGCGCGGGGACCGGCCATGGCCGTCAGTCGCCGGCGACGAGGCGCGCGCGCGTGGCTTCGGCCTGGCGCATGATGTTGGCGACCAGGTCGGCGCAGGTCGGGATGTCGTGGATCAGCGCCTGGCTTTGCCCGCTGGTCCAGATGCCGCCGTCGATGTCGCCATCGCGCAGCACATTGTCGCGCCCGCGCACGCCCGCCATCAGATGCTTGACGTCGTCGAAGGTCTTGGCCGGATCGCGCTGAATTTCCGCGACTTCCAGCGACACGGCATTCTTCGCGACGCGCGCGGTGTTGCGCAGGGTGCGGCCGACGAGCACCGTGTCCACTTCCGTCGCATCGACGATGCGCTGCTTCACATTCTGGTGAATCTTCGCCTCGACCGTGGCGCAGAAGCGCGTGCCCATGTTGACGGCGTCGGCGCCCAGCGCCAGCGCCGCGACCAGGCTGCGCCCGTCGGCCATGCCGCCGGAGGCGATGATCGGCGTGTCGGGCAGCGCATCGACCGTCGCGGGCAGCAGCACCACCAGCCCGACGTCATCCTCGCCCGGATGGCCCGCGCATTCGAAGCCGTCGATGCTGATGACATCGACGCCCTTGCGCACGGCGGACACCGCGTGACGGACAGAGGTGCATTTGTGGATGACCCGGACGCCTTCTTCCTTGAAGCGCGGCAGGTGGTCGGTCGGCGCGCGGCCTGCCGTCTCGACGATCTTGATGCCGCTGGCGATGATCGCCTCGCGATAATCGTCATAGGGAATGGGGTTGATCGACGGCAGCAGCGTCAGATTGACGCCGAAGGGCTTGTCGGTCGCCTTGCGCGTCGCCTCGATCTCGTCGAACAGCGCTTGCCCGGTCGGATACATATGCGCGGTGATGAAGCCGAGTGCCCCGGCGTTGGCGACGGCGGCGACAAGCTCGCCATAGCCGACGCCCGTCATGCCCCCCATGACGATCGGGGTTTCGATATCGAACATCCGGGTGATACGCGTGTTGAAAGCCATATTTTGCTCCTCGATTGCGGGATATCCACGAATTTCCATGTGGTCCGATTCGGGACCGTCGAGACGGCGCTATACGGAAAATCCGGCAAAGGACAGCGGCGGCGGACGGCGAGCGCCCTGTGCCGCGCCGCTGGAAGCCTGTGCCCGCTCGCTGCGGCGCGGCGCGTGCGCTTGACGGCGCGGTGCAGGTAAGGATGATGGGGCGGATGACACAGGCCGCCACAGTCTATGGGTGTATCGAGGCGGGCGGGACGAAGTTCGTGCTGGGCCTTGTCGCGTCCGATGCCCGAATCCTCGCCCGGACGCGCATCGCCACGGCGCAGCCCGCCGAAACCGGCGCGGCGGCGATCGGCTGGCTGCGCACCGCCGTGGCGGAGCATGGCCGCTTCGCCGCGATCGGCATCGCGACATTCGGTCCCGCGGAGGTCTTGCACGCCTCGCCGCGCTGGGGTTTCATGGCCGATACGCCGAAACCGGGGTGGAGCGGGGCGGACATCGCCGGTCCCTATGCGCGGGCCTTTGGCGTGCCCATCGGCTTTGATACGGACGTCAATGCCGCCGCCGTCGCCGAACGGCGCTGGGGGGCGGCGCAAGGGGCGGAGAACGCCGTCTATATCACCGTGGGGACGGGGATCGGGGGCGGGGCCGTCATCAACGGCGCGCCAGTCCACGGCCTTGGCCACCCGGAAATGGGCCATGTCCCCGTCGCTCGCCACGCCGAGGATCGCTTCGGCGGCGTCTGTCCCTTTCACGGCGATTGTCTGGAAGGACTCGCCAGCGGTCCGGCTATCGAGCGGCGCTGGGGCAAGTCGCTGTCCGAACTGCCGCGCGATCATCCGGGACACGGCATCATCGCCCATTATCTCGCGCAGCTTTGCATCATGCTGACGGGCATCGCCGCGCCCAGCCGGATCGTGATCGGCGGAGGCGTCAGCCAGACGCCCGGCCTGATCGACGCCGTGCGCCGCGAAACGCGGCGGCTGAGCGGCGGCTATTTCGCGGGCGATCCGATGGACATCATCGTGCCGCCGGGGCTGGGGGAGAATAGCGGCCTGCTCGGCGCCTTCGCGCTCGCCCGCGATGCGGAGCGGGGATAGCGCCGCGCGCTATTCGCAGCCGCCGCCGCCCGGGCCGCCGAACGCGACGCCCTTCCACAGCGCCATCTCTGCGCGATCGACCGTTCCCGGCGCGGAGCCGCCGTCCGCGAACCGCAGCAGGCGCTTGCCGTCATAGGCGGGCCAGCGCGGCAGGCCGTCCACGTCGGGGGCGCGGCCGTGGACGAAGGCCGCCCAGCGGGCGTTCATGTCGTCGCCTAGCGCCGGGCCCTCCGCCCCGGCCTTGCCGAAGGTCGCGGCGAGCAGGGGATCGTCGAACAGCTTCCACGCATAGAGCGCCTCGCTGCCGTGCACTGCCCAGCCCGCGAACGGCCCGGAGGGCGCGGGCTGTTCGAAGCGATAGACCCATGTCTCCGCTCGCCCGCGCACGGCGTCGGCGACTTGCAGCGACGGGAAGACATATTCGGCGGCCGACAGAAAGCGGACACGGCGGTGCAGCGCGTCGAGCCGCGCGAAGCGGCGGTCGTAGCGCGCGGCGACGGCGGCTGCGCTCTCGACCTCGACGTTGGAAAGCTCGCGCTGCGCGACGGGCGCGTCTGCCTTGGTGCGGTCGACGGACATGATCCCTTCGTCGCGATTGGTGCCGATCAACAGGCGCTGCGGCGCCGGGTTCCTGTGCAGCGCGGCGATGGGCGCTTCGGGCACGACGTCGGTGCCGGTGATCGCGCGAAATAGGAACGGCCGGGGATAGGCGGCCATCGCCTCCACTTGCAGCGCGTTGATCCGGTCGGCGGCGAGGGTGACGAGCGCGCCCGCGTCCATGCCGTCCGCGCGCAGCCGCTCCGCAAACAGCGCCGCCACGGCGTCGGCGCTGCACAGATCGTGGATCGTCTGTCCGCCGCTTTCGACGATGGCGGACGCGAACAGGCCGCGCGCCGGCGGCGACGCCATCAGGGCGACGACATTCTTGCCGCCCGCCGACCCGCCGCTGATCGTGACGCGGCCCGCGTCGCCGCCGAAGGCATGGATATTGTCGCGAACCCAGCGCAGCGCCGCGATCTGGTCGCGCAGCCCGTTGACGCCGCTGCCGCGATAGGATGCGCCGAGCAGCGCGCCGAGTTCGAGAAAGCCGAACGCGCCGACCCGATAGCCGATGGTGACGCAGACGATTCCGGCGCGGGCGAACGCCATGCCGTTGACGCCCTGCGACGCGGCGCCCGCCATGTTGCCGCCGCCGTGGATCCAGACGAGCACGGGGTGCGGTCCGCGTGTCGCAGGTCGCCAGACGTTCAGGTAGAGGCAGTCCTCCGATATGTCCGCGCCCAGGAAATCGCGGTGGCTGATGCCGGGCGGCGGCGCGGGCTGCACGGGGGCCGGGCCGAAGGCGGAGGCGTCGCGCACGTCGGACCAGGCGGCGGGCGGCGCGGGTGGGCGGAACCGCAGCGCCCCGACCGGCGGCGCGGCGAAGGGGATGCCGCGAAACAGGGCTATGCCGTCCGCTTCCCAGGTTCCGCGGAGCGCGCCCTGCGCGACGCGGGCTTCCGGGCGGGCGGCTTCGTTCGCTCGCGCCAGCATCGGCGCCGCGGCCAGCAGCGCCGCGCCGCCCAGCCATTGCCTTCGGCTGATGTCGCTGTCGGTCACTTCCTCATCTCCTCTGCGCGGCCCATCCATGCGCCGGGACTGCACGCCAAATCCAGTGCGATAGCCATAGGAAAGGCCCGCGCGGGCGGCGCGGCAAAAATCTTGAGCCGCGCGGCAAAGGCGGTCCTGTTCGTCTCGTCCGGCGGGGCTGATAGGATTGCGTCATGCCGGAAACGCCCGATAGCTCCACGCTTCCCGAATCCGCCACCGATGGCGGCCCTGTGGTCCAACTGCCTTGCGGCGCCGTGCGCGGCGCGGTCGAGGGCGGCGTCGTTCGGTTCGCCGATATCCCCTATGCTGCGCCGCCGGTCGGCGAACGGCGCTTCGGGCCGCCGCAGCCCGTGCCGCCGTGGGACGGCGTTCGCATCTCCTCCTGTCCGGGCGCGTCGGCGCCGCAGCGCGTCGGTGCGCTTCCGGGACTGGATGTCGAGGCGCTCGTCGGTCCGGGCTGGGTGCCGGGCGATGATTATCTGACCCTGAATATCTGGCGGCCGGAGCATGTGTCGGCGCCGCTGCCGGTCATGGTGTGGATTCACGGCGGCGGCTTTCTGACCGGGTCGAAGGACGCGCCCGTTCAGGACGGCAGCTCGTTCGCGCGCAGCGGCCTGCTGTGCGTCGCGATCAACTATCGGATGGGGATCGACGGTTTCCTGCCGATCCCGGGCGTCCCGACCAACCTGGGCCTGCGCGACATGATCGCGGCGCTGCAATGGGTTCGTGACCATATCCAGGCCTTCGGCGGCGATCCCGGCAATGTCACGGCCTTCGGCGAGTCCGCCGGGGCGATGGCCATCGCCGACCTGATGACCTCGCCGCTCGCCGACGGTCTGTTCCGACGCGCCATCGTCCAGAGCGGCCACGGCGCGATGACGCGCGACATCCCGGTCGCCCGCCGCCTGGTCGCGAAGCTGGCGAAGATATTGGGCGTCTCGCCCGACCGGCAGGGTTTCGCGTCCGTCGCGCCGCAGGATACGCTCGACGCCGTGGAACAGGTCTCGCTGCCGACGACGCGCCTCGACCTGCGCGACAGCGAAGGGCGGGAGCCGGTGTTCGGCATCAGCCGCTTCATTCCCGTGCACGGCGACGACATCTTGCCGCTGCCGCCGCTCGAGGCGCTGAAGCGCGGCGCGGGCGCGAAAGTCGATCTGCTGATCGGCACCAATGCGGAAGAGATGAACCTCTATCTGGTTCCGACGGGCCTGCGCGCCAAGGTCGGGCGGCTGCTGGCGTGGCTCGCGCTGCGCCGGTCGCAGCCGCGCGCGTGGCAGGTGCTGAAGGCCTATGGCATGGGGCAGGGGCGGACGCCCGGCGAGGTGTTTTGCGCGGCGCTCGACGATCTCGTCTTTCGCTGGCCCGCGCGCCGCTTTGCCGAGGAGCATCAGGGGCGGACGCATGTCTATGAGTTCGACTGGCGTTCGACGGCTTTCGGGGGACAACTCGGTGCGGCCCATGCCGTGGAGGTTCCCTTCGTGTTCGACAGCCTGTCCTGCGCGACGGGACCGGAGGGACTGCTGGGCGAGACGGCCCCGCAGGAACTGGCCGACCGTGTCCACGGCATATGGGTCGATTTCGCGCGCGACGGCACGGCCCCCTGGCCGGAATTCGACCGCCAGTCGCGGCAGGTCCACCGCCTTGCTGCGAACGAAACCGTCACCGAGGCGCCGATGCCCGCCCGGCCTTTCCTGCCCTGAGGGATTGCCATGTATCTTGAACGATTGAAACTCGACGGGCGGACGGCGGTCGTCACGGGCGGCGCACAAGGCATCGGCTATTGCTGCGGGGAAGCGCTGGCGGAGACCGGGGCGAAAGTGCGGCTGCTCGACCGCGATGCGGCGGCGGTCGCCGACGCCGCGCGGCGTCTTTGCGACAAGGGCTATGACGCGCAGGGCATGGCGCTCGACGTGACCGACAGCGCCGCCGTGACCGCGATCGCCGATGCGCTGGGGAGCGTCGACATCCTCGTCAACAATGCCGGCATCGCGCGCAGCGACACGGCGGCGGAAGAGGTCGCCGACGAACATTGGCTGAATGTGATCGACGTCAACCTCAACGGCACTTTCTGGTGCGCCCGCGCCTTTGGGCGCCACATGCTGAAGGCCGGGCGCGGCAGCATCGTCAATGTGGGTTCGATGTCGGGTTTCATCGTCAACCGGCCGCAGCCGCAAAGCTATTACAACGCCTCGAAAGCGGCGGTCCATCAGTTGACGCGCAGCCTCGCCGCCGAATGGGCGGGGCGCGGCGTGCGCGTCAACGCCGTGGCGCCGACCTATATCGCGACGCCGCTCAACGCCTTCGCGGACAAAAGCTCGGACATGTATCGCCGCTGGATCGACGGGACGCCGCAGGGCCGCCTGGGAGAGCCGGAGGAAGTGGCGTCAGTCGTCCATTTCCTGGCGTCCGACGCGGCCAGCCTGATGACCGGCAGCATCGTGCTGGTCGACGGCGGCTATAGCTGCTGGTGACGACGTGCGGTCAACAGGAAAATCCGTTCGGCAAAGCCGCCGACCTTTCTGATAGGGTCGAACCTATCCTATAGGTGTGCCTCTGCCGGGCAGTGACCGGCCCCCACCTGGTGATCCGTTCGGATTGTTAGTGCATTGACGCCTCCATCGCCAGTGTTGGCCGTAGGTGGAGCGAAGCGGCACCGGAGGG
>PHEM01000515.1 GCA_002842935.1 Alphaproteobacteria bacterium HGW-Alphaproteobacteria-13
CGTGCGCTTCGGCTTCGCTCCTCCTTCCCCGTCGACGGCGCGGACGGTGTCGATCAGCTGCTGAATGGCCGCATCGCCGTTGACGTGCGCAAACACCCGCCAGCCGTTCCCGGCCGCCCGGCGCAGCAGAGCCTTCAGGCGATCGTCGGGGATCTGGCGATAACCGGCATAGTCCGCCGGCAACCCCGCGGGCGCCTGATGATAGGGTTCGCTGAGCCAGGCGGTGCGCCCCTGCGGCGAGCCGTCGACGATGATCTTCACGCCTGCGGCGCGCAAGTGGCGGTCATAGGGGGCGTTGAACGGCACCTTGTCGAGATCGGGGAAGGGAAAAGCGATGAGGGGCAGGGCATTGACGTCCAGGAAGAGCGCCGACCGGCGCGCCGCTTCCTTCAGCAGGTCCCAGGCGTCGGCACTCGCCGCGCCGTCCTGCGCCGTGGTCAGCCCGTTCCGGGCATAGACATGCTGGGCGGCGGTCAGCTGCGCGATCTGCTGGTCGATCGAGGGACGGGGCAGATTGGCCAGCGCCTTGAAAAGCGCCCCTTCCTCGATCACGCCGGAAGCGGTCCGGCCGTCCGCTTCGCGGCGGATGACGCCGCCGGGCGGGTCTTCGGCGGCATGCAGCAGCCCGGTCATTTCCAGCGCCTTGGTGTTGAGCGTCGCCAGATGGCTCGACACATGCACCACGACGACTGGGCGATCGGCGGACACGGCGTCGAGTTCCTGCCGGGTCGGATGCCTGCCCTCCGTCATCCGGGCATCGTCATAGCCCGACCCGACCAGCCAGCCGTTCGGATGCGCCTTCGCAAAGTTGCGCATCGCCGCCTGAAGACCGGCGATGTCGGAAACCGGCCCGACCGGCGGCGGCGCAAGTTCGGCCATGGTGGATCGCTGCGCGAGCAGCGTCAGATGGCCGTGCGCGTCGATGAAGCCGGGCAAAAGCGTGCGCCCGGCCAGATCGACGACTTTCGTGTCCTTGCCCTTGTATCCGTCGATCTCGGCATCGGTTCCGATCGCTTCGATCTTTCCGTCCTTCACGGCCAGGGCCTGCGCTCTGGCGTCGGGCGCCGTCATCGGGATGACGTTTCCACGCACGAAGACGATGTCGGCGGTTCCGTCCGGCGCGGCCATCGCGGGGGCGCCTATGGCCAGACACAGCGCCAGCGGGACCAGACGGCGGCGGAGACCGGCGGCGGTCCCACAGGATTTTTTATGGCCGCCGTTCGCGGCGACCCATATTTTTGTCATGGCCGTGCTCCCTTCGCATCGCTCTCCGTCTCCGGGGATGCCCGCGATGATCGCCGCGGTAAAGCCTTCATGCGAGCGAATGACGGCCCGGTGATTGATCGGCTCTCTCGATCAGAATGACCGCCTTAATGAAGAGGACGAATAAGACGCTTTGACCTATGGTGCCTCCATCACTTGAGGAGAAGGAACTGCCATGACCAAGACGCATCCCGACGCCGGACAATGTCCCGTGTCCCACTTGACCACGGCCTTCGGCGCCCCTTCCTGGAGGGTCGATGACCGGGTCCTGGAAATCCTGGGGCGATACCGGTTCGAGTATCTGAGCTGCACCCGTGCGGCGGAGCCTTTCGTGTACGATACCCTGGGGATTCCCGAGATTCCCTCGGATCTGCCCTGCTTCGAGGAGGCCGGCATCGAGTTCGACCGGCGCGCCGTGCGGGTCGACGAGCACTTCCGCACCAACATCGCCGGCGTCTACGCCATCGGGGACGTGGCGGGACCGCCGATGCTGGCCCACAAGGGGAGCCG
>PHEM01000063.1 GCA_002842935.1 Alphaproteobacteria bacterium HGW-Alphaproteobacteria-13
ACCATGGTTTTTTGGGAAGCACGGCGGAGCAGATCGAGAATTGCGTCCGCTTCGGCCGATCTCAAACGATCCGTACGATGCTGCAGACGCTCGGCGCCTTTCCTGACGATGCGCGGCTCGACTGGCTATACGACACGTCTTTCGGCACCGGAAAAACGCCGGAGAGTTGGCCCACAATGACCGCGGCTGGCCCCTTTTGCGGCTTCTCCGGAGGTATTGGCGCGCATAATGCCGCCAGCGTCGTGCAAGCGATCGCCGCTCCGGCAGGCAGCCAATATTGGATCGACATGGAGTCGGGCGTGCGCACGGAGGACCGGTTCGATCTCGCCAAGTGCGAAGCGGTGTGCCGCGCGGTGTTCGGCTGACCGTGCCGATCGTTGGCCTCGGCCTCGCTGGAACGAAGGCGGCAAATGCGTTGCGTCAAGAAGCCGGCAAGCTTGTCATTCTCGACACAGATCCCGGCATCGACGATGCGATGGCGCTGCTATATCTTCGCGCTGTACCGGGCATTCGCCTTCACTCCCTGACCACCGTGTTCGGAAACGCGGACATCGAAACGACCAGCCGCAACGCCGCCTTTCTCGCGGCGCGGTTCGGACTCGATCTGCCGATCCATGTCGGCGCCGCCGGGCCGCTCGAAGGCGAACGTCACGTGCCGTCGCTGAAGGTCCATGGAGCGGACGGGCTTGGCGGAACCGGGGTGGCGTCGGGCACCCCGGTGCCCCGGTCGACCGTGCCGGCCTGGCAGCATATTGCCGACACGATTTCCGCGAATCCGGGACGAGTCTCACTCCTGGCCATCGGTCCTTTAACGAATCTTGCCCTCGCCTTGCGCCACCGGCCGGAAATCGCGGCTCAGGTGCACGAGGTGGTTGTGATGGGCGGGGCCTTCGGAACCCGGGGGCGGCACGGCAATATCCGCCCGCATGCCGAGGCGAACTTCTTTTACGATCCGCGCGCCGCGGACGAAGTGCTTGCGGCTTCCTGGCCGGTTACCGCGGTCGGTCTCGATGTCTCGGCCGACTGCATTCTTTCTTCCGCACAGGCGGCATCGATGGCGAGGTGCTTCGGCGAGAGCGGCGAGTTGCTGTGGGCAATTTCGCGGGACTATGCCGATATCTATCGAAAGTTCGACGGTATAGATGGCTTCTGCATCCACGATGTCGCTGCCGCCGCGCGGCTCGCATCGCCCGAGCTCTTTTCCGTTCAACAGGCGGCCATTGGCGTCAAGACCAGCGGCAACCATACAGGCAACGCCTATCGCAGCGCGGATGCCATGCGGCCGGTTCAAAGTTTCTGCGACGGCGTCGACTCCGATCGGCTCATATCCGGCTTCATCGACATAGTTGCAGCATTTGTTGCCCGCGACGCAGCATCCGAGCGGATTGAAACAACGTGAAGCCGACCCGACCGTTACTCGCCGCGTTCCTATTGGCAATCAGCGGTAGCTCGAGCAGCAGCGCGGCGGAGAGCCAGCGGCGTCCTGCTGCCCACACCGCCAACCCCTGCGGGATCGAGCAACCCAGCCTTTGGGGCCAGGCCACGATCCCCAGCCAATTTCGATTCGCAGGCGAGAGGGTCGGCGGCCTTTCCGGGATCGACTATCGACGTCGTCAGAAGGATTTCCTGCTTATCAGTGACGACCGCGGCGCGCACGGCGGGGCGCGCCTCTACCGGGCCCTCCTCTCGTTCGGGCAGGAACACAGACTCGACGTTCGGTTCAAGAAAGCGACCGTCCTGCGCCAGGCAGATGGCTCGCGCTTCGCCAAAGAGGCAGAGATCGGCACCGGCACGGATGCCGAGGCTCTGCGCGCCGCCGTGAACAATCGGATATTTTGGGCCAGCGAAGCGAAAGGCGCGGTCTCCCAAGGCCCGGAAATCTTCGAGGCGCGGCTACCCGCGGGAATCAGCGTACCGCTCGCGCTGCCAGCATATCTCACTTCCTCGGGCGATCGGTCACGCGGCCCAAGGGATAACCGGTCTTTCGAGGGGCTGTCTGTCGATGCCGACGGAAGCCTGTGGGTTGGTCTTGAAGCACCGCTCCTCGAAGACGGCGTTCCTCCCTCGCTTGCATCGGGAAGCTGGACACGGATCGTACGGCTGGGCAGTGTAGGGCAAAGCGATCACGAGTATTTCTATCCGCTCGAACCCATTGCCCGGCAGTTGCCGGGACATTTGGCTGACAACGGGCTCAGCGAATTGCTCGCGCTTCCCGGCCCGACATTCCTGGTCCTCGAACGGTCGGGCAGCCAGCAGCTGGACGGTCGCTTCGACTATATAACGCGAATATTCTGCGCCTATCCTGGTCGCGAACGTGGCGCCGGCGAGACCATACGCCTCGACAAGCAGCTCGTCGTCGAACTCAACCGCCTTGGTTCCTTCGACAATGCGAATTTCGAGGGCATGACCTTCGGCCCGCGTCTGCCCGATGGGCGACGTAGCCTCCTCCTCGTCGCGGACAATGATTTCCGCGACGAACGGCCGAACCTTATCGTTGCCCTTGCCGTCCCTCAGGATAAGCGCAAAGCCAGTCCGCCGCGCCCTGAAGCGTTGAAAATTCGCGAAACCGGTCATGCCCGAGGGGCGGTTCGGCCTGTTCGAGCGGAGACGTCCTGTGGAACGGCACGTACAGGCCAAAGGCACCAGCCTCCAGCGCGGGCAAAATGTCCGACCTGATCGAATTCCCGATCATCGCGGCCGGGACATCCCCGAAGGTCTCGCGATAGATCGAGGCTGTCTTTTCCCGCACGATGCGGACATCGCGAAACGCCCAGCTCAAACCCGATGCTTCGAGCTTTCGACGCTGATGCTTCTCATCACCCTTCGACAGGAGAATGAGAGGGAAGCTCCGTGAAAGCTGCTCGAGCGCCTTCTCCACACCTGCCAACGGCGCAACGGCCGCCTTGTCGAGATCGTCGCAAATTATTTGCACGAGATCCGCGGCGGCTTCTCGAAACTGCGTCGGAACCCGGTCATCGCAGAAATACCGGAGCGCAGTCCGATAGCCCGCGGGACCATATCCGACCCGATCAAGCAGACTGTAGTGCAAGGCGCGCAGATGGGCGCGGACATCGGGGTCCCCGCACCAACTGGCCACGCTATCAACGAACTTTGTCTCGGCCCAGTCGAACGCACTGGCCTCATCCCAAAGCGTATCGTCCGCATCGACACCGACGATCTGGATCATGTCCGGCCTCGAAGAAAAGGGGAGGCTGTCGCCAGCCTCCCCGAAAGTCCTATCGGAATGACCTCAAAAGCGGGCGCGAAGCGAGGCGGTAAAGGTTCGCGGCGCGCCGATGAAATACCGATCAAGCGTCGGAAGCGTGCCCGCCCCGGCGAGACCAAAATCGGGCAGGGTCGCCGTCGAGGAACTGACTGCGCCGATGTATTTCTCGTTGAACAGATTGTCGACGTTGAGTTGGAATTTCAGTTCCCTGAAGGGACCAGTGTCGCCGAAGTCATAGCTTGCGTTGAGGCCGAAAACGGAATGGTCGGGCAGATACTCGACGCCGCGCTCGGCGTTGGTGGTCGGTTGGATCAGGTGGCCGCCGACCCGCGAGCCGACATAACGACCGCTGAACTGGATGCTGGCGCCCTTGACCGGCTTAAGTTCGATCTGGCCGAACAGGCTGTGGCGTGGAATATCGCGCACGCGAGCGCCTCCGATCACGCCAACCGCAGCCAGTTCCGCCCGGTCCGCGGATCCCACGGGCGGGTTGTCGTGCTTCGCATCCTGGTAGGAATAGGCGAGATAGAAATTGATCCAGTCATAATCGACGATCGCCGTCGCCTCGATGCCCTTGCTCTTCGTCCCGGCGATATTGGCCGCGCGTGTCGTGACGTTGCCGCGGATGACCTCGTCGGGATCGACCCCCGAAATGGAAATCGGAACGGTGCCGATATTGTTCTTGAGGCGCGTGTAATAGCCTTGCAGCGAGAGGGCGAAATGGTCGGTCGTGAAGCGGACGCCGGCGTCCATATTCTCGGTTTCGATCGGCGTCAGGTCCCCCGGATTGATCGCCGAATTAGAGCCGAGGAAAGCGTCTTCGGGGATGCCGGCAAAATTCTGCGCGTAACCCGCAAAGATTTCGAGTCCATCGAGGGGCTTGAAACCAATCCCCACCTTCGGATTGATGCCCGAGGTCTGGTTGAAGCGCACGAGGTTACGATATTCGAGTGGCGATTGCGCGCGATAGGTGACGCTGAACCAGGTTAGACCCGCATCAAGACGAAGCACATCGGGAATGATGTCAAACTGATCCTGCACATAGAGCATGCCGGTATCGATCGTCGAATGGCGATCATATTCGGTGTAGGCAAGATCGTTGCGATTGATCTCGATGCTCTGCGCGGAATTGAGGATCGGATAGAAGTTGCGCGTCTCCGACGCCTTGGCATTCTCCCACCATCCGCCGACGCGCAGCGTGTTGTTCCGGATGAAATCCTTGAAACGGAACTCGCCCGTCACGCCCATCCGATCCGCATCGCGAGGCGTAAGGCGCATGTCGGCCGGACCGCCCATCGCGTTGCTGTTGCGCGTAGTGATCAGCGCCGGCCGGATCGCGCCGCCAAGCGCGTTATAGCCCGTTACCGCCATCGGGTTGCCGCCGGAGAGGCGACGCTGCCGGTCTTGATAGCGGAAGGACTCTCCACGAAGCTGCTGGTAATAGGGGTTGAGGCTGAACGTCAGATTCTCCGTCAGGAAGAATTTGGCATTGATGTAGGCGAGAAAGTCCTTGCGCGTGCCGCCCAAAGCGCCACCGAAATCGACATCGCGGGCGGGGATGCCCGTCAGTTCGTCAAGGGCACGGTCGTTACGCGGATCGGCGTTGAACTCCGACAGCGTGATGATGTTGAAATCATTGTCTCGCTGATCGTTGTATGCCGCGCGAAACTTGATGAATCCGCCGTCGGCCAGATCCTTGACCGCCTTGAACTCGATATGATCCTTGCGCGAGTGGCGATTCTTCGGCCCGGCCCAGACGTCATTCTCTTGATGTGAATAACTGAGATAACTCGTCAGCCCAGGGAGAATCTCACCGGTGTCGATGCGCGCATAGCCTCGATAGAAGTTGTCGGAGCCCACGCCAGCCTCGACCGTGGCACCAAGTTCGCTGCGCGGATCGGCCGTGATGAAATCGACGAAGCCGCCGAGCGCGAAGCGCGACGGAGCGCCGATATCGCCCGCGCTCTGCGACACATTGATACGTGCGACGTTGCTCGATTCGATGAAGCGCTGCGGCGGCGAACCGCCATTGAAGCGCGCATCGCCAGTGGGGATACCGTCGAGCGTCAGACCGACCTGCTCCTTGTTGAGACCGCGCAGATAAAGTTCGAACGAAAAGCTTCCGCCGCGCGCGTCGCCGGAGGAGACCTGAATGCCGGGTACTTTCGCGAGCGACTGGGTAATGTCGGAGCCCAGTGGGCGTTCCTGAATGTCCTCGACGCGGATGACCGCAGCGGCTCGGACATTGCCGGCGCCGATGCGCTCGCCCGTGACCACGATTTCGGCGTCCGTATCCGGCGCCGAGTCTTCAGCACCGCTATTTTGCGCGTGCGCCGGGGACGCAGCCAGCGTTAGTCCGAGCATGATTGCACTGAATCCGACGGCCGGTGTGCGAACTTCTTTCCTTACCCGTGCAGTCATTGCGAAATCCCCTCATTTGGTCCCAAGCCTGTAACAAAAACGAAATGAAACGTTTCATTGCATGCTTCATAAAGATTCATTTTCTAGGATGCAAGCGGATTCCAGAGGGCTGCCTCGCGGAACCAAACTCGCCGTTTTCGCGGTTAAGCTGGCACCACGATCGTGAGGACCAACAGACCGTGAGGCATTGCTTTTGCCGCAACGTTCCCGACTAGCACTCCACTGATTGAGGATTGGCGCTTGCGAGTGTCTGCTTCCAGGGTTTATTCGACCATGACCGGAACGTCCGACTTGAGGCGCAAATCAGCCGTTCTTCGCCTTCGAAAAGGCGTCAAATGGCAAGTTCCAGCGAGTTATAACAATGGTGTGCCCGCGAAAGCGGGAACCCAGCGAACCGGCGGCGGAACCGGGTTCCCGCTTTCGCGGGAATGACGAGTGAATTTAACTCTTGTCACTATGATTATCATATCTACTATCGGCGGCAAGAGGAGATTCGCCCGTGACTCATCAAGCAGCGATTCATCCCGCAGCCGTGATCATCGGAGCCGGCGACGCGACCGGCGGCGCCATCGCGCGCGCCTTTGCCGCCGAGGGGCTGACCGCCTGCGTCAATCGCCGCGAGCGCAATGCCGACGCGCTCGAGGCGCTGGCGGAGGCGATCCGCGGCGAGGGGAACAAGGCGCGCGCCTTCCCCGGCGACGCCCGGTCCGAAGAGGCGATGATCGCCCTGTTCGATCAGGTGGAGAGCGAAGTCGGACCCGTCGAGGTCGCGGTGTTCAACATCGGCGCCAATGTGAATTTCCCGATCACCGAGACCAGCGTGCGCGTCTATACCAAGGTCTGGGAAATGGCCTGCCTGTCGGGATTCCTGATGGGGCGCGAGGCGGCGAGGCGCATGGGTTCACGCGGACGCGGCACCATCATCTTCACGGGCGCGACCGCCAGCTTGCGCGGCGGGTCGGGCTTCGCCGCCTTTTCCGGGGCAAAGGCGGCGCTGCGGATGCAGGCGCAGTCGATGGCGCGCGAACTGGGTCCCCAGGGCATCCATGTCGCGCACGTGGTCATCGACGGGGCGATCGACACCGACTTCATCAAGGACCGCCATCCCGATTTCGAGCGCGCGAAGGCAGAGGAGCTGATCCTGAACCCGCAGGCCATCGCGGCCAATTACGTCCTGCTCCACAAGCAGCCGAGGAGCGCGTGGACGCACGAACTCGACCTTCGCCCATGGGGAGAAAAATGGTGAGCAAGACACTGGAACTGATCTTCGATTTCAGCAGTCCCAACGCCTGGCTGGTGCTGAAGGCGCTGCCGCCGCTGCTGGAGCGGACGGGCGCCACGCTGGTCATCACGCCCTGCCTGCTGGGCGGCATCTTCAAGGCGACGGGGAACCAGCCGCCGATGGTGCGATATGCGGACGCCCCCGCGAAGCTGGCCTATGAGCATCTGGAGATGCGGCGCTTCATCGCCAAGCACGGGCTGACCGCCTTTCGCATGAACCCGCACTTCCCCGTCAACACGCTGACCATCATGCGCGGCGCGATCGTCGCGGAGGACGAAGGCCGCCTTGGCGAATATATCGAGACCGTGAACCGCGCGATGTGGGAGGAAGGGCTGAAGATGGACGACGCGCACGTGATCGCCGCCTTTCTGTCGGACAACGGCTTCGACGGTCCCGCGCTGCTCGCCCGGACGCAGGAACCGGGCATCAAGGCAAGGCTGGTCGCCAACACCGAAGCCGCCGTCGCGCGCGGCGCATTCGGTATCCCGACCTTCTTTGTCGGCGACGATATCTTCTTCGGCAAGGAGCGGCTGAGTCAGGTCGAGGAAGCGCTCGGCTGAGCCTCCCCGGCCGATTTCCCGGCAATCACGATGCCCGCGACGATCAGCACCAGCCCCGCGACGTGGAACGGGCGCAGCGCTTCGCCCAGGAACAGCATCGCCAGCCCCGCGCCCATCAGCGGCATGACGTTCAGATATTGGCCCGTCGCCGCCGACCCGATCAGCTCGACGCCGCGATTGAAGAACAGATAGGCAAGGAAGGACGGAAACACCGACACATAGGCGATGGCCAGCGCGCTTTCGCGCACGGGGACGATCCGCCGCCCGGCCCATAGCTCCGCGCCATAGATGGGCGTGATGACGATGATGCCGACAAGGATCGAGGCGGCGAGGAAGCTCAGCGGATGCACCGCCGGACGCCCGCGCAGCAGCACCGAATAGAGCGCCCACAGCAGCACGGCGAAGCCGATGATCGCATCCCCGGCGTTCAGCCGCAGCGTCAGCAGCGCGGCGGGGTCGCCGCGCGCGATGATCGCCAGCACGCCGACCAGCGACACCAGCACCCCCGCGATCTGGCGCGGGCTGGTCCTGTCGCGCATCACCAGCGCGCCGACGATCAGGATCAGCGCGGGCTGCGCCGACTGGATCAGCATCGAATTGAGCGCCGTCGTCGTCTGCAACCCGGTATAGAGCAAGGTGTTGAACGACCCGATCCCCAGCGTGCCGAGCAGCAGCACGATCGGCCAGCGCACCCTGAGCCTGGGCCAGTCGCGCCGCAAGTGCGGCCATGCCAGCGGCAACAGCAGCGCGAGCGCGATGCTCCAGCGCCAGAAGGACAGCGCGGCGGGCGGCACCAGGTCGCGCGCCGCGCGCCCGACGATCGAATTGCCCGCCCAGAACAGCGCCGTGAAGGTCAGCAGCAGATAGGCCCGCGACCATAGCGCGGCGGCGAATGTCCCGTTCATCCCGTCCCTGTGGCCGCCCAGCGACATTGTTGCAAGCGCGCCCTCTTCTCCCCTCCCGCTTGCGGGAGGGGAGATGGGGATGCTTGCGCGGTCCCGCGCATCCGCTAAAGACAGCCGATGGATCAGATCGTCATTCGCGGCGGCCAGCGACTCAAGGGCCGTATCCCCATTTCCGGCGCGAAGAATGCGGCGCTGACGCTGCTTCCCTGCGCGCTGCTGACCGACGAGCCGCTGACGCTGCGCAACCTGCCGCGCCTCGCCGATGTCGACGGCTTCGGCCACCTGCTCAACCAGCTTGGCTGTTCGACCACCATCGAGGGGTCGCGGCCCGAGGATTTCGGGCGCGTGATGACCGCGCGCGCGACGACGCTGACCTCGACCGTCGCGCCCTATGACATCGTGCGTAAGATGCGCGCGTCGATCCTCGTCCTCGGCCCGCTGCTCGCGCGCGCGGGCGAGGCGACCGTGTCGCTGCCCGGCGGCTGCGCGATCGGCAACCGCCCCATCGACCTGCATCTGAAGGCGCTGGAGGCGCTGGGTGCGGAGATCGAGCTGGCGTCGGGCTATGTGAAGGCGAGCGCACCGGGCGGGCGGCTGACGGGCGGCAAATTCACCTTTCCGGTCGTGTCGGTCGGCGCGACCGAAAATGCCGTGATGGCCGCCGTGCTCGCCAAGGGGACGTGCGTGCTCGAAAATGCCGCGCGCGAGCCGGAGATCGTCGATCTGTGCAACTGCCTCGCCGCGATGGGGGCAGAGATCGACGGCATCGGCACCGAGACGCTGACGATCGAGGGCGTCGACCGGCTGCACGGCGCGACCTATCGCGTCATGGCGGACCGTATCGAAGCGGGCAGCTATGCCTGCGCCGCCGTCATCACCGAAGGCGATGTCGAACTGGTCGGGGCGAAAGCCGACGAGATGGAAGCGACGCTGGCCGCGCTGCGCGAAGCGGGCGCGACGGTCGAGGAGACCAAGGCGGGCATCCGCGTCGCCATGTCGGGCCGCGCGCAGCCCGTGACGCTGTCCACTGCCCCCTACCCCGGCTTCGCGACCGACATGCAGGCGCAGTTCATGGCGATGGCGACGCTCGGCACGGGCGCATCGCTGTTCACGGAGACGATCTTCGAGAACCGCTATATGCACGTCCCCGAACTGGCGCGCATGGGCTGCGACATTCAGGTCAAGGGCCGCACCGCGATCGTGCGCGGCGTCGATCGGCTGGTCGGCGCGCCGGTGATGGCGACCGACCTGCGCGCGTCGATGAGCCTGATCATCGCGGGCCTCGCCGCCGAGGGCGAGACGCAGGTCAACCGCGTCTATCACCTCGACCGCGGCTATGAGCGGCTGGAAGAGAAATTGCAGGCGGTCGGCGCGGATATCGAGCGCGTCAGCGCGGGCTGACGCCACCGCTATCCTTACCCGTTCGCATCGAGCGAAGTCGAGATGCCCATCGGCCTTGCGCTACCCTGATGGGTGTCTCGACTTCGCTCGACACGAACGGGATCAAGCGTCGCCGATTTCCTTGCAAGGCACCGACACCAGATTGCCGCCGCTGACCGAAGGCCGCGCGGGCCGCTTGATCACGGCGATGACAAGGCCAGCCAGCGCGACCGCCGCACCCGCCGCCGACAATGGCGCCCAGCGATAGCCCTCCAGCACCGTCGAAAAACCCATGGCGATGATCGGGATCAGCACGTTCGACCAGGCCGCCTGGCCAGGACCGACCTGGCGGATGATGTTGAAATAGAGCGGGAAAGTCACGGCGCTGGCGATCACGCCCAGATAAAGGACGCCGCCGATATAGACCATCGTCGGCTCGATCGCGGGCGGTCCCGTCGTGACCCAGGCATAGCCCGCGTCGGCCAGCGCGCCGAACAGCATCGCCCAGGCGATCATCACCACCATCAATTGCGCGCGCGCCAGCTGCGTCCCCTGCATGACATTGGCGATCGAGGCGCTCATCACTCCCGCCAGCGTCAGCGCCGTGCCCGCCAGCACCGCGCCCGTGCCCAGCGCGGCGGAGCGATATTCGTGAAGGATCATCATCCCGACGCCGACGATCGCGATGCCCGCCCCGGCCAGGAAGCGCCGCTCGACCCCGCTTTTCAAGCACAGACGGCCCAGCAGCGTGTTCGGCACGATCAGCAGCGCGAACAGCACCGCGACAAGGCCCGAGGCGATATGCTGCTCCGCCCGGTAGACGAAGTTGAAGTTGAACGCGAATTGCGCGATCCCCAGCAGGACGGCAAAGCCCCACGCCGGACCGGACAGCGACAGCCGCTCGCGGCGCAAGGCGGCATAAGCGAACATCGCCGCCGCCCCGACGAGGAAGCGGTAGGCGACCGACCAGCTCGGCGGCACGATGCCGAGTTGTCCCTTGATGACGATCCACGTCGATCCCCAGATCAGCGTGACGAGCAGGAAGGGAAACAGGACGCGCGGCGTCAGCAGGCCGGGGGATGCGCTCATAGCGCCGCCAGCGCGGCGGCGAGCGGCGCGACGGCCGCGGCATCCTGATCCCAGCTGACGACAAGGCGCGCCGCGCCCTCGCCCCAATCATAGAAGTCGAACCCCTGCGCGCGCAGCGACGCCGCTTCCACCGCCGTCAGCCGCACGAACAGTTCGTTCGCCTCGACCGCGTGCATCAGCCGCGTGCCGCAGGCGGCGGCGAGCGCCTGCGCCCCCGCATTGGCGGCGCGCGCGTTGGCAAGCCACAGATCGTCCGTCAGCATCGCGCGGATCTGCGCCGCGACGAAGCGCCCCTTGCTGAGCAGGTGGCCGCCGCGCTTTTTCAGCTCGCGCACCCCCGCGCCGCCGCTGCCGCCGAAAAAGACCATCGCCTCCGCCGTCATCGCGCCATTCTTGGTGAAGCCGAAGGACAGCGCATCGACGCCCGCGCGCCACGTCACATCGGCGGGCGCGCAGCCGAGGGAGGCGACGGCGTTGGCGAAGCGCGCGCCGTCCATGTGCAGCCGCAGCCCTGCGCCGCGCGCGATCTCGGCGATCACGCCGATTTCGTCCGGGCGCCATACCAGACCATATTCGGTCGCGTTGGTGATGCTGATCGCGGCGGGCTGTATCTGATGCACATCCTTGCGGATGCCCGCGAGCCGCGCCTTCAGCGCCTCTGCGTCGATCTTCGCGCCAGGTCCCGGCAGCGTCATCAGCGCCGCGCCGCCCGAATAAAAGGCCGGAGCGCCGCATTCGTCGACGACGATATGCGCCTCCTCATGACACAGGACAGCCTGCCACGGACGGACGAAATGGGCGAGAATGATGCTGTTCGCCGCCGTTCCCGTGGGCACCCACAGTATTTCGCACGCCGTGTCGAACAGGCTGGAAAAGGCCGCATCCAGCGACTGGCTGAGCTTGTCGCCGTCATAGGCGGTGTCGACTCTATTGGCCGCTGCCAACGCCTCCATCACGGCGGGATGCACGGTGGCGGCATTGTCGGAAAAGAAGCGCGTCGCGGTCATGCGCGCGCCTTAGCAAAGGTCGCGCCGCCATGCTAAAGCGAATTGTCCGATGACATCGCGTGGCGCGACGATTCTATCCCCATTCGCCGCGGCGTGCCGCAGGGGGTCGGCGATAAATCCGCTGGCGCAGGCTTCGCGACATGCGGACGAGATATTGCCCCGGCAGCAACAGGCGCGTGCGGATGCCGTCCCGGTTCAGGAGCAGGCCGATCCGCGGCCAGATCACACTGCACCGATGCCACTCATAGTTGGATTGGCCGTCTCCGGCCGGGTTATTCTGCATTGCGCCTCAACTCCCGGCGGCGGTCCTTTCCGCTCTGCGACTCCATTATTTCCCCAATCATTCCAATAGCATTGTCCTATGCGGGCGTCAGGAACGGCGGGGTTCGGCGCATCGCATATCCGCGCCGCCCTGCCCCGGTCCCGCGCCGGATGTG
>PHEM01000516.1 GCA_002842935.1 Alphaproteobacteria bacterium HGW-Alphaproteobacteria-13
TCTAACCCTCATAATATCTGGAGTGAAATCATGGAAAACCGAAGGAAACCTGCGCCTCGCGCCGCCACGCTCGACATAAACTGCGACTGCAAAGAATATGTGGTCGATTACCTCACCAAAAGCTTCCCGGTTCGGTTGATGGCGGTGTTCACGGACGAGAATGGCAATGCCCGGTCCGAACCGATGAGTGATGAGAATGGTGCTCCTGTTCTCTGTCGTTCGGCGCTTGCCGCGCGCGACCGCATGATCGAGCAGCTCTGTGCCTTGCCGCCGATCGCGACGGCGCTCGATGCGATCATCGAACGGTTCGGTGTCGATCAGGTCGCCGAAGTCACCGGCCGTACCCGCCGCCTGATCGTCGGGCGCGATGGACGCCAGGTGCTCCAGTCGCGCTCTCCGCGCGCCAATGTCGCCGAAACGCGAGATTTTATGGACGGGACAAAGCGGATTCTGGTTTTCTCCGATGCCGGTGGCACCGGCCGCAGTTATCATGCCGACCTTGCGGAAAAGAACCAGATGCGCCGGGTCCACTTCCTGCTTGAGCCGGGCTGGCGGGCCGATGCCGCAATTCAGGGCCTTGGCCGTACCAACCGCACCAATCAGGCGTCGGCCCCGCTGTTCCGCCCGGTGACCACCGACGTGCGTGGCGAACGTCGGTTTATATCGACCATTGCACGTCGGCTTGACAGTCTCGGGGCACTGACCCGAGGGCAGCGCCAGACAGGTGGGCAGAACCTCTTCGATCCTGCCGACAATCTCGAGAGCACCTACGCCAAGGAGGCGCTTCATCGCTGGTTCGGCCTGTTGTTCGCAGGCAAGCTGGAAGCCGTTACGCTTTCTCGGTTTGAGGAATTGAGCGGGCTCAGGGTCGAAGGGCCCGACGGCGGGATGGTCGATGACCTGCCAACAATCCAGCGCTGGCTCAATCGCATCCTCGCGTTGCCGATTGCTTTGCAAAACGGCATATTTGACGAGTTTCTCGGCCTCGTCGAAGCGCGGATCGATGCAGCACGCCAGGCCGGCACGCTCGACATTGGGGTCGAGACCATTGCGGTGGAGCATTACGATGTGCTGACCGACACGCTACTGCGCACCGATGCGCTGTCGGGCGCGACTACGCATCTCCTGGAGCTCGAGATCGCCCGCGCGCTCAAGCCTTTGCGTCTCAAACGCCTCGAGGAGCTCTACGGCTTTTCAGGTGCGCGTCAGCAGCTTCTCCGTAATACGCGCTCAGGCCGGATCGGGCTGCTTGTCCCAGCGCGCAGCCTGCTCACAGACGAAGGTATGCGGGTGGCCCGCTTCGAGCTTGTCCGTCCCTTGAAGCATGGGCACATCACCGCCGATCAACTCGCGGAGAGCAACTGGGACACGGTGGATCCAACCGAATTTCAGCGCCTGTGGCAGGCGGAGGTCGATGACGCCGCATCAAATCACAAGCGCGAGCGGCTGCATCTTGCAACCGGCCTGCTGCTTCCGGTGTGGGACAAACTACCTTCCGACTATGTTCGGGTCAGCCGGATCTCGGCGCGAGACGGACGCTCGCTGTTAGGTCGGGAGGTTCCGCTTCATTGCGTGCCCGAACTGTGCCAGGCGCTTGGGCTCGAAGACGAACATTCCGTTTCGGCAGAGCAAACCGTCGATGCGGTGCTCGGGACAGGGCGATCGATGCAAATCAAAAGCCGCGAAGCGCTTACGCTCAAGCGCAGCCTCGTGAATGGCGCGCAGCGGCTCGAACTGGCTGGTTGGTCGGCGTCGCGCCTCGAC
>PHEM01000517.1 GCA_002842935.1 Alphaproteobacteria bacterium HGW-Alphaproteobacteria-13
CGCATGCCGAGGCGGTGGCGGAAGCGCAGAAGCATCGGCCGGGTCTGGTGCTCGCCGACATCCAGCTCGCCGACAACAGCTCGGGAGTCGAGGCGGTGCAGGAAATCCTGACCGGCATGGCGGTTCCCGTGATCTTCGTCACGGCCTTCCCCGAACGTCTGCTGACCGGCGACCGGCCCGAACCGGCCTTTCTGCTGACCAAGCCCTATCAGCCCGCGACGCTGCGCGCGGCGATCTCGCAAGTGCTGTTCTTCGACGAAAGCACGGTTCCGGCCTGATCCGTCGCCCCCGCGCAGGCGGGGGCCGCTGGCGGATTTGTCCGGCGGCGCTGCGTAAACCGACGGCGGCCCCCGCCTGCGCGGGGGCGACGGTTGTTCCGCTTGCCTCGCGTTCCATCGCGGGCGATAGCATCGGGCGATGACCGCCCTCGACCCCTCCGCCCGCCAGTCGGCACTCGATCGGCTTTTGGACAATGCGCCTTTTCTCGCGCGGCTGGCGGAGTTGAATCCCGACGACGTCGCGCGCTTCCTGGCCGAAGGGACCGACGCCGCGCTTGGCGCCGTTACCGTGCCGCCGGTCGATGACGCGATCATGTCCAGCCTGCGGTGCTGGCGCGGGCGGACCGCGCTGCTGCTCGCGCTCGGCGACCTCGCGGGCGAGCATGACGTGGCGGCGACGACGCGGCTGCTCACGGACTTTGCCGACCAGGCCTGCGACGCCGCGCTGACCGCCGCTTTCGCCGAACGCGTGCCGGGCGAGGAGGCGCGCGGGATCGCGGTCATCGCGCTGGGCAAGCTGGGCAGCCACGAACTCAATTATTCGTCCGACATCGACCCGATATTGATCTTCGATCCCGAAACCATGCCGCGCCGTCCGCGCGACGATCCCGACGAGGCGGCGGTGCGGATCGCGCGGCGGATGGTCGAGATACTGTCGGCGCGCACCGCCGACGGCCATGTGCTGCGCGTCGATCTGCGCCTGCGCCCGAACCCCGAAGTCACGCCGATCGTGCTGCCCGAAAGCGCCGCCATCAGCTATTATGAATCGCAGGCGCTGGCGTGGGAGCAGGCGGCCTTCATCCGATCGCGCGCGTCGGCGGGCGACATCGCGCTGGGGCGGCATTTCCTGTCGGCGATCCAGCCCTTCATCTGGCGCCGCAGCCTCGACTTCCGGCAGCTCAAGGAAATCGGCGCGATGAGCGACCGCATCCGCGACCATTTCGCGCAAGGCCAGCAGCTCGGTCCCGGTTACGACCTGAAGCGCGGGCGCGGCGGCATCCGCGAGATCGAATTCTTCGCGCAGGTGCATCAGCTGATCTATGGCGGGCGCGACCCGTCGCTGCGCGCGCCCGCGACGGTCGATGCGCTGTCGGCGCTGGCCGATGCGGGCCGCATCGAGCGCGCCGACGCCGAGCGGCTGACGCGCCATTATGCGACGCTGCGGCGCATCGAGCATCGCTTGCAGATGATCGAGGACCAGCAGACCCACAGCCTGCCGGTGCAGGCCGACGCGCTCGACGCCGTCGCCCGGCTCGACGGGCTGGCGGACGGCGCGGCGCTGCTCGCGGCGCTGCGGCCGGTCGTGGAGGATGTCGGCGCCTGTTATGACTCCATCCTCGCCGAGCGCGCGGTGGCGACGGGTCTGCCGCGCGACGAAGGCGAACTGGCGGGGCAGCTTGCGGGGGTGGGCTTCGATCCGCCCGATGCGGCCTTGCGCACGATCGCCGAATGGCGCGCCGGCAAACAGCGCGCG
>PHEM01000518.1 GCA_002842935.1 Alphaproteobacteria bacterium HGW-Alphaproteobacteria-13
GCGCTGCGCGAGGCCGAAACCGCGCTGACGGCCGTGCGCGAGCGCGTCGCCGCCGCGCGCGAAACTCGCGCCGGGGCGGCCGCGCGATCCGAAAACGCCGAACTGCGGCGCATCGAAATGGGCCGCCTGTCGGGCGAGCGCTTCGAATGCCCGCCGCCGCTGCTGCCGCAAAAGGCGGGGTTCGAAAGCGGAGGCGTCGGCGAGGCGGCAGCGGAATCGGCGCAGCACGACCGGCTGATCGCCGACCGCGAGCGGCTGGGACCCGTCAACCTGGTCGCCGCCGACGAACTGGCCGAACTCAACATCGAGCGCGAGAAGAGCGCCGCCGAGATCGAGGAACTGCAACAGGCCGTGAACCGGCTGCGCGGATCGATCGGCAATCTGAACCGCGAGGGCCGCGTCCGCCTGCTCGCGGCGTTCGAGACCGTCAACGGGCATTTCCAGCGGCTGTTCACGACCTTGTTCGACGGCGGGCAGGCGCATCTGGAACTGGTCGATTCCGACGACCCGCTGGAGGCGGGGCTGGAGATCATGGCGCAGCCGCCTGGCAAGCGGCTCGGCACGCTGACGCTTCTGTCGGGGGGTGAGCAGGCGCTGACCGCGATCGCGCTGATATTCGGCCTGTTCCTGACCAATCCCGCGCCGATCTGCGTCCTCGACGAAGTCGACGCGCCGCTGGACGACGCCAATATCGAGCGCTTCTGCGACCTGCTCGACCGGATGAGCCGCGAGACGGACACGCGATATCTGATCGTCACGCACAACGCCGTGACGATGGCGCGGATGCACCGCCTGTTCGGCGTGACGATGATCGAACGCGGCGTGTCGCGGCTGGTGTCGGTCGACCTTGGCGGCGCGGAGGAACTGCTCGCCGCCGAATGAACGGGCGATCCCCTATCGCTTGCAACCATTCCTCCCCGGAACGGGGAGGTGGCAGCCCGCAGGGCTGACGGAGGGGTCGAGACCTCGCGCCCTTCCGCACCGTTCCGGCCCCTCCACCGCTTCGCGGTCCCCCTCCCCGTTCCGGGGAGGAATATCGCTGCCCCCTGTCGATTCAGGGCGCGCTTCCCACCACCAGCATCGCCGCGAAGATCAGCAGGCCCGCGAAGCGGTTGCTGCGGAATTTCGCCAGCGCGTCGGCGCCGTCCTGGGGTTCGAGCGTCGCGACCTGTCCCGTCAGATGCAGCGCCGCGGGCAGCAGCGCGACGAGCACCAGCGGATCGGGCCGCACCGCCCACAAGGCCCCGGCCCAGCAGGCGAGCGCGACGGCATAGCAGGCCGCGACGCCGCCCCGCACGTGCCGCCCCATCGCGCGCGCGCTGGACTTCACGCCGATCAGCATATCGTCCTCTATGTCCTGCAACGCATAGATGGTGTCATAGCCGATCACCCAGGCGATGGATCCGGCATAGAGCAGCGGCAGCGCAAGGCCCTGCGCGCCGCCCGCCGCGACCCAGCCGACGAGCGCGCCCCAGCTGAACACCAGCCCCAGCCATGCCTGCGGCCACCAGGTGATGCGCTTCATGAACGGATAGGCGGCGACGAGAATCAGGCTGCCCAGCGCGACGATCCGCGCGGGAAACGGCAGGCGAAGCAACACCAACAGGCCGACCAGCGACAGAAGCAGCGTCCAGAGCAGCGCGTTGCGGACCGACACCGCCCCGCTCGCCACCGGCCGCGACGCGGTGCGCGCGACGCGCGCGTCGAGATCGCGGTCGACGATGTCGTTATAGAC
>PHEM01000519.1 GCA_002842935.1 Alphaproteobacteria bacterium HGW-Alphaproteobacteria-13
CCCGCCCCCCCCCGCCGCGCCATGGACGAGCAGCCATTCGCCCGGCTGGATCCGCGCGCAGCGGACCAGCGCGACATGGGCGGTCAGATAGCCGACGGAATAGGCCGCCGCCTCTTCCCAGCTGAGCGACGCGGGCTTGGGACGCAGGATCGCGGCGCGCACGACGCAATATTCGGCCATCGCGCCATGGTGATTGCCGCCGACCACGGCATCGCCGACGCGCCAGCCCGTCACGCCTTCGCCCAGCGCGTCGATTTCGCCCGCAAATTCCAAGCCGGGGACGAAAGGCAGGTCGGGCTTCAGCTGATAAGCGCCGCGCGTTATCAACAGGTCGGGAAAGTTCACTGCCGCCGCGCGCACGCGCAGGCGCACTTCGCCCGGTCCCGGTATGGGCACCGGCACGTCGGCCAGCCCCACGCCGCGATGATCGGCCAGCAATTCGCTCACTTGCAAGGCGCGCATGTCAAAACCCTTTCCTACATTTATCCTATCTGGTTCATTATTGATCTTTCAAGAACCAAAGGAGCGAATCATGTCCTCATCCGATCTCGACGCCGACGCCTTGATCGAAGCCGTCATCGACCGTGAAGGCCGATATGTAAACCACCCCGCCGACCGCGGCGGGGCGACCTGCTGGGGAATCACCGAAGCCGTCGCCCGCGCGCAGGGCTATACGGGTTCGATGCGCGACTTGCCGCGCGCCGAGGCCGCGTCCATCTATCGCCGTATCTATTGGCTGCGCCCCGGTTACGACAAGATCGCGCTGCGCGCGCCGAAGATCGCGGCCGAATTGTTCGACACGGGCGTGAACATGGGCGCGGCGACCGCGACCGGCTTTCTGCAACGCGCGCTCAACGCGCTCAATCGCGAGGCGCGCGATTATCCCGACATCGCGGCGGACAAGGTCATCGGCCCGCGCACGCTGGCGGCGCTCGACGGCCTGCTCCGCGCGCGCGGCAAGGGCGGCGAGACGGTCCTGCTGCGCGCGATGGAGGCGTTGCAGGGCGAACGCTATATCGCGCTGGCCGAGCGGCGGCCGAGCCAGGAAGCCTTTCTCTATGGATGGCTTGCGAACCGTATCGGTCAGTTTTGAGCGACTATCATAACCGAAAGGAGATTGCGCCATGAGCATCATCGAAGGCCTGATCGGTCCTGTCGTCAAGCTGATCGACAAGATCATCCCCGATCCCGAAGCGCGCGACCGCGCCAAGCTGGAGTTGCTGAAGCTGGAGGGAAGCCAGGAAATGGAAGCAATCCGCACCCAGATGACGGCGATCGTCGCGGAAGCGAACAGCCCCGATCCCTGGACCAGCCGCGCGCGGCCTAGCTTCCTCTATGTCATGTACGCGCTGCTGCTGTGGGCGATCCCGATGGGCCTGATCGCCGCCTCGCGCCCCGACATGGCCAGGGGGATCGCCGAGGGGATGAATGCCTATCTCGCCGGGATTCCCGAACCGCTCTATGCGCTCTTCGGCACGGGTTATCTGGGATATACCGCCGCGCGGGCGTGGGGAAAGGCGAAGGGGGTCGAGGGGTGAAAGCAGTGAAGAGGGCCGCAAAGCCCTCTCCCCTTCAGGGGAGAGGGGCGTCCCCTCTCAACTTCGGCTAGAGCAAATCGCACGAATTCTGAATCCCCGTATCCCCGAGCGAAGACGAGGGGCTTGTTCGAGCGGAGCGAGAACCGCAGCGTCGCCGCCTCGACTTCGCTCGGCAATGCCCCTCGTCTTCGCT
>PHEM01000064.1 GCA_002842935.1 Alphaproteobacteria bacterium HGW-Alphaproteobacteria-13
GCCCGCCGACGCCGCGATCATGGTCGCCGCCGTCGCCGACTGGCGCGCCGCCGATACATCGGCGCAAAAGATCAAGAAGGACGGCAGCGGCGCCGTTCCCCCGCTGGCGCTCGCCGAAAATCCCGACATCCTCGCGGGCGTCGCCAAAAGCGCGCGGCGCCCGGCGCTGCTGATCGGCTTCGCGGCCGAGACCAACGACGTCATCGCCCATGCCGAGGCGAAGCTGGCGCGCAAGGGCTGCGACTGGATCGTCGCCAACGACGTGTCCGCCGACCCGATGGGCGGCGAATCGAACCGCGTGCATATCGTGACGCCCGCCGGCGTCGACAGCTGGGACCGGCTGCCCAAGGAAGCCGTCGCCCGCAAATTGATGGAAAAGATCGCCGATGAACTCGACGCCCGCCTGCCCGCCCACCTCCCTCTTGGCCGCCCATCCGCTGCCGATGATTGAGATCGCGATCCAGCGCCTGCCCAACGGCGGCGGCCTGCCGCTGCCCGCCTATGCCAGCGACGGCGCGGCGGGGATGGACATCGTCGCGGCCGAGACGCTGACGCTGCGCCCCGGCGCGCGCCACGCCGTCGCCACGGGATTCGCGATGGCGATTCCGCCCGGTTACGAAGTGCAGGTGCGCCCGCGCTCCGGTCTCGCACTCAAGCATGGCGTGACCTGCCTCAACACCCCCGGCACGATCGACAGCGACTATCGCGGCGAAGTGAAAGTGATCCTCGCCAATCTGGGCGACGAAAGCTTCGAGATAAGGCGCGGCGACCGCATCGCCCAGATCGTCCCCGCCCCCGTCCAGCGCGCGGCCTTCGCCGAAGTGGCGACGCTCGACGAAACGCAGCGGGGCGCGGGCGGTTTCGGATCGACCGGAGTGGCCAGCGAGCCGGACGCGGCGGAAGAAGCAGAGGAACCAGAGGGGAATTCCGGCTCGCTCGCGGCGATGAAGATGCGGCGCCCGGGCGAATAGCATTTGCTGAGCGACGCCGAACTCGACCGCTATGCGCGCCAGATCATCCTGCCTGCCTTTGGCGGCGCGGGGCAGGCGAAGCTGAAGGCCGCGCATGTCGCCCTGGTCGGCGCGGGCGGGATCGGCTGTCCCGCCATCACCTATCTGGCGGCGGCGGGCGTCGGGCGGCTGACGATCATCGACCATGACCATGTGGAGCGCAGCAACCTTCACCGCCAGCCGCTGTTCACCGACGCCGACATCGGCGCGCCGAAGGCAAAGATCGCGGCGGCGGCGGCACGGCGGATCAACCCGCATGTCGAAGCGGCGGCGGTGGTCCGGCGGCTGGACGCGGGCAATGCCGTGGACCTGCTCGCGGGGGCGAGCCTGATCCTCGACGGCTGCGACAATTTCGCGGCGCGGCTGGCGGTCAACCGCGCGGCGCTGGCGCTGCGCATTCCCCTGCTGTCGGCGGCGATCGGCGCGTTCGAGGGGCAGGTCGCGCTCTATGAAGGCTGGCGCGAGGGCAGCCCCTGCTATGCCTGTCTGGTCGGCGACGATCCCGATCGCCCCGGCATCAACTGCGCCGAACAGGGCGTGATCGGGCCGCTGCCCGGCATGATCGGGACGATGGCGGCGCTGGAGAGCGTGCGCGCGCTGACGGGCTGGGGACGGCCGCTGACGGGCCGCCTCGCGATCATCGACATGGTCGAGCGGCGCTGGCGCGAAGTCGGCGTCGCCAAGGATGCGGTGTGTCCGATATGCGCGGGCTGAACATCATCGTCGCGGCGGGCGACGGCGCGCGCCTCTATGCCGCGCTGGAAACCGCGATGGCGGCGGCGGCGCTCGGCAAGTCCGTGCGCCTCTTCCTGCAAGGCGAGGCGGCGGCGCTGCTGCGCACGCCCGTCGCGCATGACGGCGACCCCGCGCGGCGGGCGGCGGGCCAGCCCGGCCTTGCGGAGCTTGTCGCCGAAGCGGCGGCGATGGACGTCGCCCTGTTCGTCTGTCAGTCGGGCATGGCGCTGGCCGAACTGACGGCCGACGATCTTGCGCCGCAGGCGCGGCCGTCGGGGCTGGTGAGCTTTCTGGTCGGCGCGGAGGCGGACGACCGGCTGGTCGTCTATTGACGGGTCATGGCCCCTTGCAGACCGTGATCCGCCTTGGTTCCGGTCGCTTGCCCATAGGGACGAAGCGCGCGAGATAACCCCCCGCATGCGCCTTGTCGTCATAGGAGACGAGCTTGTAGCCCACTGCCTCGAACTCGCAGACGAGCAGGCGAAAGGGCGTGCCGTGATCGGCAATCGGGCGGTCGCCGTCGACGACGATCACTTGCCCGCCCTCGCGCAGCGCGGGGCGCAGCCGCCATAGAAAGGCGTAAGGCTCGCCGATCTCGTGATACATATGGACCATGAACACGCGGTCGAAGCTGTTTTCGGGCAGTCGTGGGTCGTCCACCGCGCCGAGCTTCAGCGAGACATTGTCGAGCCGCTCGCGCGCCACGCGGTCGGCGAGCCGCTCGATCACGCGGGGGAAGATGTCCTGCGCCAGCACGCGCCCCGACGGGCCGACGCGCTGGGCGAGGCGGACGGTATAATAGCCGTCGCCCGCACCGATATCCGCGACCGTCATGCCGGGGCGGACGTCCGCCGAGTTCATGACATCCTCTGCCTCGTTGACGCGGTCGCGCGCCTCTTCGGTCGACCATTTGGTCGAGACGGTCGGGGCGACGGGACGGTCGGCGGGCGGGAAGTCGCGCGCGGTCTCGATGCGGTCGCCGCCGCCGTCGCAGCCGCCGAGCAGCGGCAGCACCGCCGCCAGCGCGGCAAGGCAGGCCGCGCGGCGGCGCATCAGTCGATGTCCTCCACGTCGACCTTTTCGCCCGTCACCTTCTGCGACAGCGCCGCCGCCATGAAGGGATCGAGCGCGCCGTCGAGCACGTCCGACGGCGCCGTCGAGGTCACGCCCGTGCGCAGATCCTTCACCAGCTGATAGGGCTGAAGGACATAGGAACGGATCTGGTGGCCCCAGCCGATTTCGGTCTTGGCCTGATATTCGCCCGACGCCTCGGCCTCGCGCTTCTGGAGTTCGGCCTCGTAAAGCCGCGCCTTCAGCATGTTCATCGCCGTCGCGCGGTTCTTGTGCTGCGAGCGGTCGATCTGCGAGGCGACGATGATGCCCGTGGGCACGTGCGTGATGCGGACCGCCGAATCGGTCGTGTTGACGTGCTGCCCGCCCGCGCCCGACGCGCGATAGGTATCGATCTTGAGGTCGCTTTCCTTGATCTCGATCTCGATATTGTCGTCGATCACCGGATAGACCCACACGCTCGAAAAGCTGGTGTGCCGCCGCGCCGAACTGTCGTAGGGCGAGATGCGGACGAGACGGTGGACGCCGCTTTCGGTCCTGGCATAGCCATAGGCGTTCTCGCCCTTGACCAGCATCGTCGCCGACTTGATGCCCGCCTGTTCGCCGGCCTGATATTCGATCAGTTCGACCTTCATGCCGCGCTTTTCGGCCCAGCGGCTGTACATACGCTGGAGCATTTCGGCCCAGTCCTGGCTTTCGGTGCCGCCCGCGCCCGCGTGGACTTCGATATAGCAGTCATAGCTGTCGGCCTCGCCCGCCAGCAGCGCCTTGACCTTGTCCTCTTCCGCCCGCGCGGCAAGGACAGCCAGCGACGCAACGGCGTCGTCGACCAGCGCCTCATCGCCTTCCATCTCGGCGAGTTCGATCAGTTCGGCGGTGTCGGCCATTTCCTTTTCGATCGCGCGCGTCGCGCCGATCGCCTCGTCGAGGCGGCGGCGTTCGCGCATCACGTCCTGCGCCGCCTTGGGATTGTCCCACAGCGTCGGGTCCTCGACCTTCGCGTTCAGCTCGTCGAGCCGCCGCAGCGCGCGGTCCCAGTCGAGAAAGCGGCGCAGCAGCGCAAGCGCGGCGTTGATCGTGTCGATATGGTCCTGCGCTTCGGCGCGCATGGTCTTGCTCCTGAATCGAGTGGCGTTCGGCCATAGAGGGGCGGAACTCAACTCTCAAGGCCGGGATAATTTGGTTCACGCGAAGCCGCGAAGGCGCGAAGAAGTGGCGTCTGCCGCGAAGCGGCCTTCTCTTTCGACGTGGCAGCAGGCCGCCACGTCCATGGAATAAGGG
Organism: Alphaproteobacteria bacterium HGW-Alphaproteobacteria-13; assembly: GCA_002842935.1. Taxonomy (GTDB): domain Bacteria; phylum Pseudomonadota; class Alphaproteobacteria; order Sphingomonadales; family Sphingomonadaceae; genus Sphingopyxis. Next base: position 4,098 of record PHEM01000064.1, read on the forward strand.
ACCTGACGGTCCAAGCCACCTTACTTCGCGTCTTCGCGGCTTCGCGTGAACCAAATTATCCCGACTCGTCAGATGATCCCGCCGCGATCGTCGAGGAAGTCGGCGTCGCTGCGCCGCGCCGGGCCGGACTGCGCCGGGCCGGTCTCCGCCTTCGGTGTCTTGACGGGCTTGATCTCTTCCTCGCGGATCGTGCGCCGGGGTTCGCTTTCGGGCTTGAAGGCTTCCCAGATGATCGCCGCCTTGGGATCGGTGCCGGGCCAGCTGCCATAGACGCGGCGGCCCGACTGGCGGTCGATCCGCACCATGCGCACGCCCTTTGGCGCCGCGAAGGGAATCGGCTGGCGGTCGGCCAGGGCGGCGGTCGCGAAATCCTTGAAGATCGGCGCGGCCATGCTGCCGCCCTGGGCATAGCCGCCCATGCTGCGCGGCTGGTCGAAGCCGAGATAGACGCCCGCGACGACATCGGGCGTGCCGCCGACGAACCACACGTCGTTGGGACCGGACGTCGTTCCCGTCTTGCCGAACAGCGGCACGCCCAGGTCGCGCAGCCGCACCGCCGTGCCGCGCTGCACGACGCCTTCCAGCATGTGCAGCACCTGATAGGCCGTCATCGGGTCCATCAGCTGCTTGCCGGACGGCGCGAAGCGCGGCATCGGGCGCCCGTCCCAATCCTTTTTGTTGCAACCCGCGCAGGCTTTCCAGTTCTTGGGAAAGATCACCTTGCCGCGCCGGTCCTGCGCATAGTCGATCACGCGCGGCTTCAGCTCGCGGCCATGGTTGGCGAGCATCGCATAGGCATTGGTCATCCGCTCGACCGTCGTCGATCCCGCGCCGAGCGCCGTCGAAAGATAGGGTTCGTGCTTGCCGATGCCCATGGTGTCGATCATCTCGACCACCGGCTCCATGCCGATCTGGCTCGCGGTGCGGACGGTCATCAGGTTGCGCGACTGTTCGAGACCCCAGCGCATCGTATGTTCGCCGCTGCCCCCCGCGCCGCCGAAGTTGCGGAAGCATTTGTTGCCAAAGCGCGCGCCCTGATAGACGCAGAACGGCCCGTCGACGATCATCGTCGCGGGCGTCATGCCGTTGTCGAGCGCGGCGGCATAGACGAAGGGCTTGATCGTCGATCCCGGCTGGCGTTCGGCCTGCGTCGCGCGGTTGAAGGGCGACAGGCTGACGTCGAAGCCGCCCTGCATCGCATAGATGCGGCCCGAATGCGGGCTTTCGACAACCATGCCGCCCGACACTTCGGGAATGTTGCGCAGGGCATAGGCGCCGCCGCCGCTCGCCTTGACCGCGATCAGGTCGCCAGGGCGCATCGCCGAAAAGGCGCTGCCGCCGGTCTTGCGATAGGCCATGCCGGCGGCGCTGGCGGGCAGGCGTCCCGTCTCACCGTTCGCGAAGCCGATGCGCGCCTCGCCCGCCGATTTCGACAGCACGGCGGCGACGCGCCAGTCGTCATAGTCGATGCCGATGAAGCTGGAGGCAAGGCGGCTGGCCCACTGGTCGTCCGACTCGATCGTCGCGATCGGTCCCGACCAGCCCTTGCCCGCGTCATAGCGGATCAGACCGCGCCGCAGCGCGTCGGTGGTCGCGGTCTGCATCTTGCCGTCATAGGGCGTGCGGACCCACAGGCCCCCGGCATAGACGCTGTAGGGACCGTCCTCCGCCGTCTCGCCGAATGTGGCGATCAACTGGCGGCGCACTTCCTCCATATAATAGCCGCCGACCTGCGCCACGGCGGTGTTGCCGCTGCTCGTCAGGCCCAGCGGCATGGCGCTCGCGGCCTCGCGCTGCGCGGCGGTGATCCAGCCGTTCTTCTCCATCAGGTTCAATACGAAATTACGGCGCGCCAGCCCTTCCTCGGCAAAGCGCGCGCGGCCGTATTTCTCGGGCGCCTTGGGCAGGATGGCGAGGAAGGCCATTTCGTGCAGCCCAAGCTGATCGACATCCTTGTCGAAATAGGCGCGGCTCGCCGCCTGCACGCCGAAGCTGCGGCGGCCGAGCGGGATTTCGTTGAGATAAAGCTCGAGAATCTGTTCCTTGGTCAGCGCGCTTTCGATGCGCATCGCCAGGATCGCCTCGCGCACCTTGCGGCGATAGCTGAGTTCGTTGCTGAGCAGCAGATTCTTCGCCACCTGCTGCGTGATGGTCGAGGCGCCGACGGGGCGGCCGCTGCTGGTCAGGTTGGTGACGACCGCCGTCGCGATGCCGGGATAGTCGATGCCGCCATGCTCAAAGAAGGTCTTGTCCTCCGCCGACAGGAAGGCGCGGATCAAAAGCTGCGGATATTCGCTATACTCCAGCTGCACGCGCCGTTCACGGGCATAGCTGTGCACCGGCTTTCCCTCGCCGTCACGGACCATCGTCGGCAGCGGCGGTTCATAGTCGCGAAGCTGGTCGACCGACGGCAGGTCGCGCGCGAACACCGCCCAGATCAGCAAGATGCCGGCCAACCCGGCAAGGGCGAGCCACGACAGCCAGCGGAACCAGCGCCGCGCCCACAGCGTGCGAAGCCGGGCCAGGACGGCATTGCCGTCGCGCCGCAGACGCAGGCGGAAATCGGGGCGGGATTCGGTCGGACTGTCGGCGGCCATAGCCTCAGGCCTCTAGAGCCTATGCCGCTGAATGAAAAGATAGTTGCGGCGGAGCGTCCTTGCCCGGCGGCGTCATCCCCTATCGCGCCCGCCCGCGCGCGCTGACGGGCCAGATGGCGACCAGCGTGTCCCCGGCGACGACATGATAATGGTCATAGAGATTCACCGTCGGGTCGCAGTGCGGGACGATCAGGCTGACGGGATCGCCGGGAACCATGCGCTCGCCGATGCCCGGTTCGACGAGCGCCGCATGTTCGTCGCCCATGAAAAAGAAAGCCGCGCCTTCGCCCGCGCCGGACCGCGCCACAGCGACGCCGCCGTCGGTCGACAGCGACTTGAATCCCGCGTCGATGGTGACGAGGCCCGCATGATTGGCGCTGACCACGCGCGAATCGACGCCCAGCGACACTTCGAAGGGCGCGGCGGCGTCGCCGGTCAGGTCGCAATCCAGATATTGCTTGTCCATGAAGACATAGGAACCGGCCTGCAATTCGGTGAAGACGCCGAGGTCCAGGTCGATGCGATGCGTCCCCGTGCCGGAACCCGAAACGATCGCGGGCGCGAACCCCGCGTCCGCCAGCGCCGCGATCACTTGCCCCAGATAGGCCGTGCGCTCGACGATCGCGGCGCGGCGTTCGGCATAATCCGCGATATGCTGCTGCGATCCGCAATAAAATTGCACGCCGCGTCCCTCGAGGTGCGGCAGCGCGGCGATGGCCCGCGCCAGCTCGACCGCCTTTTCGGGCGAGGCGACGCCGGTGCGCGCGATGCCGGGGTCGATGTCGATCAGCACGCCCAGCCGCGCGCCCGCCGCCGCCAGCGCCCCATCCAGCGCGGCGTCGAGCCGCGCGGCGACCGCCGGATGATCGACGACCGCCATCAGCCCTTCGCTACGCGCCGCCAGCGCCGCGAGGCGCTCGACCGCGCGCGGCGCGGCGACGGGCGAGGTGATCAGGATGCCGGTCACGCCGCCGTCCGCCAGCACCTCCGCCTCGCCGATCTTCGCGCAGCAGACGCCGAGCGCGCCCGCCGCGATCTGCCGCCGCGCGATATCGACGCTCTTGTGCGTCTTGGCATGCGGGCGCAGCGCGACGCCGCGCCCGGCGGCCAGCGCCGCCATCGCGGCGATATTGCGGTCGAGCGCCTCGACGTCGAGGATGAGGACGGGAGTGTTGAGATCGGCGCGCGAACCCTGCCGGCCGATCAGATGGGAGTGGAGAGTCGGGTCGTCACTCAATGTCGCTTCCTTTCGCCTTGAGGTCCCTATTCAGAGCGTGATCTTCTATTGTCCGTTCGTGTCGAGCGAAGTCGAGACACCCATCGTCGTGGCGCAAGGCCGATGGGTGTCTCGACTTCGCTCGACACGAACGGGTCAAATCAAAATCATCATATTCTAACGCCCCGCCCCGGCGATGCGGCGGGCAAAATGGACCTGTACCGCCTGCCGCACGCCGCGCGCGACTCTCTTGCGCCCTTCCGCCGAGGTGAGGAACGCGGCGTCGCCCTTGTTCGAGAGGAAGCCGGTTTCGAACAGCACCGACGGCGTGTCGGGCGCCTTCAGCACCACGAAGGAGGCGAAGCGGCGCGCGGCGGTGCGGAACCTCATCTCGTCCGACGCCTCGCGCTGGAGCAGGCGCGCGAAGTCCGACGCGGTGTTCATCGTCTCGCGCTGCGTCAGGTCGAGCAGGATCGAGGACACGTCGCTGCTGTGCGCGCCCAGATCGACGCCGTTGATGATGTTCGCCTTGTTCTCCCGTGCCGCCAGCCGCGCCGCCTCGCGGTCGGAGGCGACTTCGGACAGCGTATAGACCGACGCCCCGCTCGCCTCCTCGCTCTCGGCAGCGTCGGCGTGGACGGAGATGAACAGGTCGGCCTTCAATCGCCGCGCGATGCCATAGCGTTCCTCCAGCACCAGATAGCGATCGTCGGCGCGCGTCAGCGCGACGCGCACGCGGCCCGTCGCGACCAGCTCGTCGCGAATCGCGCGCGCCAGCGCCAGCGTCACATTCTTTTCGTGCGCGCCGCCGTGCGGAGAGATCGCGCCGGGATCGTGCCCGCCGTGACCGGGGTCGATGACGACCAGCGGCAGGCGCGCATCCGTGGGTCCCGCGATCGCGGGCAGCGGCACGGCGGGCTTTGCCTTGCCGATCGGAACCGTGACGCTGTAGCGCTTTTTCTTCGGGCTTTCGGCGCGAAACGACGCGCTTTGCGCGGCTTCGGCGCGCGGCAGGCCGACATCGCGGCGAAAGCCGTCCGCGGGCGAAGGCAGCAGCGCGGCGGCAAGGACGATGGACAGGCCCATGGACCCGCTATGCCGTCCCATCCCCGCGCTGGTCCAGCGCTTATTGCAGACGCGCAGGGATCGCCGGGGGTTGCATCGCGGCCACACCGTCCCATCTTTTATGGCGTTGAGGTTGCCGTATCCCGAAGCCGATGCTAGCACCTCGCCCACTGACGGTGTCCTTCCCGGCGCCGTCCGGCCTTTTGAGGGGAAGGCCCGGTCCGCGCGAATCGCGGATCGAGACCGCCCTGGCGCCGGATTTGCGGGGAAGGGCTGTGTGCCGTCAGCTCACCCGGATGACCGGGCGGCCGGCGCGGCCCTTGCCAAAGCGTCGCCTTGCCGCATCGGTCGCCCCGAAACAGGTTGATGCTGCATGAGGCTTGCCATGCCCCCTTCTTTCCGCGACGCGAGGGCCTTTGCTCTTGCCGTCGGCCGGACGGAAGGCCGCATGTGCGTCCTGAACCGGACGCGGGCCGCGCGCGGCAATAACGTCTTTTTTCGTTTAGACCCTATCGACCGCCGCCATCCCATCGGGACGGGCGCGGCCTTTTTGTTTGGCGCGCCGCGGCGCGCCTGGAGTGATAAGAATGACCACGCGCATGTTGATCGACGCGCGGCACCGGGAAGAAACCCGTGTCGCCGTCACCAAGGGAAACCGCATCGAGGAGTTTGATTTCGAGTCCGCCGAGCACAAGCAGCTCAAGGGCAATATCTATCTGGCCAAGGTGACTCGCGTCGAACCGTCGCTGCAAGCGGCGTTCGTCGAATATGGCGGCAACCGCCACGGCTTCCTCGCTTTCAGCGAAATCCACCCCGACTATTACCAGATTCCGAAGGAAGACCGCGACGCGCTGCTGCGCGAAGAGGCGGAACATGCCGCCGAGGCCGCGATGCGCGCCGAGGAGGATCTCGACGAGCTGGAAGGCGATGTCGCCGACGTCGAGGATCATGACGACGAGAATGGCGACGCCCCTGCCCCCGAAACCATCGGCGAGGACGGCGACGGCGACGAAGAGAATGGCGACGCCGAAAACGGCGATGGCGAGGACGGTGCCGAGGAAAGCGCCGAAGAAGGCGGCACGGACCGCAAGGACCGCAAGGGCCGGGGACGCGGGCGCGGACGGAACGGACGCAAGGGCGGTCGCGGCCGCCGCGACGACGACGACGGCGAAAACCGCATGTCGCTGCGCCGTCGCTACAAGATCCAGGACGTCATCCGCCGCCGCCAGGTGATGCTGGTGCAGGTCGTCAAGGAAGAACGCGGCAACAAGGGCGCGGCGCTGACCACCTATTTGTCGCTGGCGGGCCGCTATTGCGTGCTGATGCCCAACACGATGCACGGCGGCGGCATCAGCCGCAAGATTTCCAACGGCGCCGACCGCCGCAAGCTGAAGGCGATCATCGACGAGATGAACCTGCCGCCAACGATGGGCTGCATCGTTCGCACGGCCGGGATGAGCCGCACCAAGACCGAGATCAAGCGCGACTTCGACTATCTCGCCCGCGTATGGGACGAAATCCGCGAAAAGACGCTGGAATCGAGCGCCCCGGCGCTGATCCATTCGGACAGCGACCTGGTCAAGCGCGCGATTCGCGACATCTATCACAAGGATATCGAGGAAGTGCTCGTCGAGGGCGACGAGGGTTACAAGGCCGCCAAGCAGTTCATGAAGCTGCTGATGCCCAGCCACGCGCGGCGCGTGAAGCAATATGCCGATCCCGTGTCGCTCTATCAGCGCTATGGCGTCGAGGACCAGCTCGCGGGGATGCTCAATCCTGTCGTGCAGCTGAAATCGGGCGGCTATCTGGTCATCAACCCGACCGAGGCGCTGGTGTCGATCGACATCAACTCCGGCCGCTCGACGCGCGAGCATAATATCGAGCAGACCGCGCTCAGCACCAACCTCGAGGCCGCGCACGAGATCGCGCGCCAGCTTCGCCTGCGCGACATGGCCGGGTTGATCGTCATCGACTTCATCGACATGGATCATGGCTCCAACGTCCGCAAGGTCGAGCGGGCGATGAAGGAGGCGCTGAAGAACGATCGCGCGCGCATCCAGATCGGCCGCATCTCCGGCTTCGGGCTGATGGAGATGAGCCGCCAGCGGCTGCGCACCGGCGTGCTCGAAGCCTCGACGCGCCCCTGCCCGCATTGCGAAGGCACGGGTCTCGTCCGCACCGCGTCGTCGGCGGGCCTGTCCGCGCTGCGCCTGATCGAGGAAGAAGCCGCGCGCGGCAAGGGCAGCAAGATCATCCTGCGCGCGAGCCAGGAAGCGACCTTCTATCTGCTCAACGAAAAGCGCCGCGAACTGCGCGAGATCGAGGAGCTTTACGGCGTCAGCGTCGAAATCCTGCCCGACGGCGAGACCGAGGGCGCGCGCATGGCGATCGAGGTCGGTGGCCCACCGCCGACCCAGCAGCGCAGCTTCGCCCCGATCGCGCCGATCGAGGATGAGGACGACGAGGATATCGTCGACGAGGAGGAAGAAGAGGACGCCGAGGACAGCGAAGCGCCCAATGGCCGCGACCGCGAGAAGGGCGACGGCGATGCCGAAGGCGAGGGCCGCAAGCGCCGCCGCCGCCGCCGCCGGGGCCGCCGCGGCCGCCGCGACGAGGACGGCAACGACATCGGCGCCGATGGAGAAGAGGCGGAAGCAGGCGACGAGCCGGCCGAAGCGGACGAAACCCCGGACAGCGGCGAAGCCGACGCCGCGCCTACCACGGAAACGGACGCCGTGACCGAGGTGGAAGCCGAAAAGGCCGAAGCCAAGCCGCGCCGCAGCCGCGGCGGACGCGGCCGCAAGAAGGCGGCCGCCGAAACCGAAACGGCTGTCGAACCTGCCGAAGAGGCGGCGCCGCCGGTCGAAGCCGAAGCCGCCGAGCCGGTCGCCGAGGAAGCCCCAGCGGCCGAGGAAAAGCCGAAGCGCAAGCGCGCGCCGCGCAAGACCAAGGCCGCTGCTGCCGCCGAAGCCGAAGCGGCGCCCGCCACTGAGGCTCCGGTCCCCGAAGCGGAGACCGAGACCGAACCCGCCAAGCCCGCGCCGAAGAAGCGCGCCAGCCGCGCGAGGAAGAAAGCCGCCGAGCCGGTGGCCGAGACCGAAGCGGAAGCGGAGCCTGC
>PHEM01000065.1 GCA_002842935.1 Alphaproteobacteria bacterium HGW-Alphaproteobacteria-13
TTTGGGCTTCATCTTCGTTCCTTCGTCACTACGACGAAGCCCAAATCCTCCTTAAATCACAACCTCAAATCTGTGCCATTGGTGCTGACGGCGGACAGAAGAGGTCGAACAGATCTATCAGCCAGAGTATAAGCCAAGACTTGAAAGGCTGATCGACGCCACACTTCAGGCCGAGGCGCCAATGTATGAAGACATCCTGATTGAAAGGATCGCCCGCGCTCACAAAAAGGAGCGGGCAGGCCGGATTATTCAGGATATCGTTACACAGGCAATTTCCGATCGTCATTCATCGGTGCAAGAAGATGGCCGGAACGTGGTGTTCCACGAAACGATGGATACTGGCCAGTTGGTTGCGTATCGACCGGCCCGATCAGATTGGCGATCTCACCGAGACATTCCTCTCATTGAACTCGCGAGCCTAGCTTTGCCTCTTGTCCGAAGAGGCAAGGCGGAAGCCGATGTCCTTGCCCATTTTGCACGGACTTTCAGCTTGGCTCGATTGCGGGAGCCTACGAGGAAGCGGTTTGAAGCTGCTATCGCAATGGCAAAAGCGACGCGCGAGAATTGATCTCAGGCTGGTGAACGCCCTGCGTTATCGCAGCCGTTCAAGAAAGCTGGCAGCCGTCGAACGTGGGCACCCCACTACTGAGGCTCAGACTCCGGCAATTTAACATAAGATATATTATCAAACTGAGCGATCATGCCAAGTGGGGCTGTTCGTGACACGTTTGCGATTTTGTGGCATATGTTCCCTAAATTGGCTCACACGCACGCTTCGCGACGCGTTCGCCACATCAGGAGCAGTGCCATGACGGTGCAAGTGACGATCACGCCAAACGGTCGGATGAGCCTGCCGGCCGAGATCCGCAAGCGGCTCGGCCTAGCCGGCGGCGGCGCGTTGCTGGTCGAAGAAACCGAGGACGGCGTGATCCTGCGCACCGTGGCGCAGTCGATCGCGCACGCGCAGGCGCTTGCCAAGAAGTACACCGGCGACAAGGCAGAGGCTTCGGTCGATGCCTTTCTTGGCCGCCGCCGCGCGGAATCGGGCGAATGAGCGAAGTCGTACTCGACGCCTCCGCGCTGCTTGCCCTGCTCCGGGACGAGCCCGGCGCGGGCAAGGTCGCCGATGCGATCGGTGCCTCGCGCATGTCGAGCGTGAACTACGCCGAGGTCGTCAGCCATTTCATCCATGCGGGCATGCCCGCCGAACAAGTCGACGCCATGCTGCGGCCCCTGCCGATGGCGATCGTCGAGGCCGACCAGGCGCTCGCCACCATCGCCGGGCGCCTGCGTGCTGCGACGGCCGATGCCGGCCTGTCGCTCGGCGACCGCTTCTGCCTGGCGCTCGCGCGCCGGGACGGTCTTCCGGCGCTGACCGCCGACAAGCAGTGGCGCACCGTCGCGGACGCAGCCGGTGTCGCCGTCACCGTGATCCGCTGATCGCCATGACTATTGCCCGTGACTGGTCAGCCCGCCGCGAGGGCTGGACCCCGCAGAGCGAGGACGCGCGGGACGATGGCGACATCGACTATGCGCGCGTGATCCACTCGGCCTCGTTCCGGCGGCTGCAGGGCAAGACCCAGATCCTCAACCTCGGCGACAGCGATTTCTATCGCACCCGCCTTACCCATTCGCTTGAGGTCGCGCAGATTGCTGGCGGCATCGCCCGCCAGCTCGAGAAGTCCTTCCCCCATCATCCGGCGACCCCGCTGCTGCCCGATCGCGGCACGATCCACTCGATCGGGTGCACCCACGATTTCGGGCACCCGCCCTTCGGGCATGGCGGCGAAATCGCGCTCAACTACTGCATGCGCGGTGCTGGCGGGTTCGAGGGCAATGGCCAGACCTTGCGCATCCTCGCGCGCCTCGAGAATTTCTCCGCAGGCGCTGGCGCGAACCTGTCGCGCCGGACGATGCTCGGGGTCCTCAAATACCCGGTCGCCTTCAGCCGGATTGCAAACCCTGCGCTCGCCCCCGCACTGCTAGCTGGTCCCTCGACGATCAAGATCATCGACGGCCGCGCGAGCAAACCGCCGAAATGCTATCTCGATAGCGAACAGGACGTCGTCGACTGGATCCTCCAGCCCGTGTCGCATCCGGACCGCGAGGCCTTCCAGGCCTTCGCGGCGCAGGAGGGCAAGCACGGTAAGCCCCGCCACAAGGCACTCGACTGCTCGATCATGGATGCGGCCGATGACATTGCCTACGGCGTTCATGATCTGGAGGACGCGATCGCACTTGATCTCGTCACGCGCGAGCGCTTCGCGGCCGCGCTCCAGGACAAGTGCCCCTCATTCCTCGACGCGCTCAAGGCCAAGTACCCGGGCGAAAGCGACAACGACGTCTTTGCACAGATGGTCGATGGCCTGTTCGGCGGCCCCGCTTCGCGCAAGCGCTTCATCGGGCGCCTCGTCCACCACTTCCTGACCGCGGTCGAGTTCGTCGAGCGCGCCGAGTTCGCCGAGCCCTTCCTGCGCTGGGGGGTGCGGGTCGCCTCCCCCCAGCGCGAGTTCCTCGACGTGCTGCAAGGCTTTGTCGTCGATGAGGTTATTACCTCGCCTGCCGTCCAGCACCTCGAGTTCAAGGGCCAGGGAATGGTGGTCGCCGTCTTCGAGGCGATGCAGGCCGATCCCGCTCGGCTGCTGCCACGCGAAGAGCTCGCAAAGTACGAAGTTGCTGGCGGCGACCTTCGGGTCATCTGCGACTTCGTTGCGGCGATGACCGACACGCATCTCCTCAAGACCTACGAGCGTCTGTTTTCGCCCCGCATGGGATCGGTGTTCGACCGCCTCTGAGTGGAAAGGTCTAAGCGTGTTTTGCGGTTAACCCCGAACGCCCAGATGGGGTTCGGGGGCAAAACCGTAATCTCTCTCTCATCTCGGTGGCTGAGCGAAATCAGCATCGCCATAGCATGACGCCTGGGAGATTGGCGGCCGTCAAGGATCGCGGGTACCCCCCGATTTTGGCCTGCTGCGGCTAGCGACTTGCGAGCAAAAATCGGCTCCCCCCACGCCCGCTAATCGCGGCGGCAGCGCGTGCGCGCCGCCGTCCCTGACTGCCTGACTCCGGCGTCCTTCAAGGCACATCTTTCATCAGCGTGATGAGAGAAAATTCCATTTGGAGGTTATCATGACGGACCGTTTCTCGAACTTCGCCGACCTAGCCGAACACTATGCGCGCGAAATCGCGACGCCTGACTACGCCCGGGCATTCATGGAGCAGACCGAACTGGCGAAGCTCTCGATCGAACATGAGCCGAGCGCTGCCGAAATGCCCGACCCAGAAGTTGCGCAGGCGGCGATCGAGATGATGCTGGCAACGGTCTTCGACCTGTTCCGCGACACCCGGATGGAGGACTTCGCCAGCGAAGTCGCCTGGGGCGTGGCCAACAGCTTCCATGTCGTCGCCAAGCGCCTCGACGACCGCGAGGACGCAATGGCGAACCGGCTCCAGGAGAAGCTACGCGAATACGATCCGAGCGAGGTCTACGCGACCGACCTTGAAGACCTCACCATGCAGGCCCGCAGCCTTGCCGAATGCCGCGATGCGATGGAGTGCATGCGCGACCATGCCGCGCGGATCTACCTTGTCGAGACCGGCCGCCCGTTCTCGCCGGTGCGGGGCTCGCGGGTCTCGTCCAAGACCAATGCCTCGATGATCGAAGCGCGCGACTATCTCGCGGCACAGAAAGCGCAGCGGCGCGAGCAGTTTGCCCCATCGGGTCCGGTCGTGGTGTTCTCGGGCGGACAGCAGTTCACCGACATTGCGCTGGTTGAAGACTATCTCGACGCGATCCATGCCCGGGTCCCGTCGATGGCGCTGGCAACGACCGCCCAGAACAAGGGCGCGGACGTGATCGCGGCAGCCTGGGCATCGCGCCACAATGTGCCGGTGATCCTGTGCAAGCCCGATACTTCGCGGGGACCTTCCGCACCCTATCAGCGCAACGCCCGCATGCTCGCCTTCAAGCCTGTCGAGGCGGTGGTGTGCAGCGGCGGCGGCATCCAGGCGAACCTTGCTGACCGCCTCCGCGAAGCACGCATTCCCCTCCACATTGTGCGCGACGCTTCGGTCCAGAACGAGACCCCGGCGGCGCGGACCAAAGCCGCAGCGCAAGCTGAGCGGCCTGCGATGAAGCGCACGGCATGTGGCACCGTCAATGGCGATGAACTCCCGCCGTTCTGAGCGGGACCGGCTCCGATTGCATCAAACATGAAGGGTGTCCGGCCTCACCGCCGGATGCCCTTCTTTTTTGTCGACCCGGACGCACACTGTCATGGCCCGGCTCGCTCGCTTCTTGCCCTCACCAGTAACGGCCTGACGGCCTGCTGGTGGGGCGCGAAGGCTTCGCATCGGCCGGGCGGGCGAGACCTGTGCCTGGGATGACCGGGGGTGCTGCCCAACAGGGTTTAACATTCTCGCAGAATTCCAAGCATGATGGCCGCCATTGGCCCGCGTCAAGAAGGGCGGTTCCCCCAATTTTTTGCGCCTGAAGAAGGCGAAAAAATCGGCTCCCCCACCCCCGCTCGCGCGGCGGGCCGCGGGCGGCCCGTTCCTGACCCGGGCCAAGCTCGGCCATCCCGAAGGAGACCTCTTCAATTCCTTTGACAGGAGGCTCACATGAACGCTCTTACCGAGACCCTCGACATCCCGGCTTTCGACCCCATCAGCTATGACGCAGCGGTGCGCGCCGCGACGATCCGGGCCCAGCACAGCTTCTTCGACCAGCACGTCATTGAGGACGAGTTCGGCTGCTTCCTCGCCATCGACGAGGGCGACTACAACGCCCTGCCCCAGGACCTGATCGACCGGATCGTCCATTCCGTCCCGGGCATGATGGCCGACGACTTCGACGAAGCGAACATCGCCCGCGCCGCAAGCTTCATGAGCGTGGTGATGGAGCCCGAGTGGGACGCGGACTGCCCGTTCTGACATGCCGCATTTCGCACCGCGCCGGAGGGCTCTTGAAGGGCTCTCCGGCCCCCCTTTTTGCGTGTCCAGATAAAGCACAGCCGGGGCATCGAACCCCGGCTGTGCTGGTCTCTTCCGAGACCGGTTTCAGCTTGCCCGCAGGCGCTTCTCCGCTTCGTCCAGACCGAGCTTTCCGAGAGCGGCGAAGAATGCTTCGACCCTCTCGAACGGCGCCTTGCCGAGAACCGATTTGTGCATCAGTTCGACACTCGCCGCCCGTTCGCTCTCGCGCAGTTTCGTCTCGCGCGCTTCCAGCGCCTGACGCTCCTTCGCGATTGCCTGTCGTTCTGCTTCAAGGCTTCCTTTCCTGGCCATGATGATACCTCGTGGTTGGTGCTGAAACCTCCCGCGCGCGAGGATCATGACCCCTCCCCTGTTTGGCAAGCCCTGATGCTACGGGGCTGAGATCGCCCCCGGATTCCGAGTGCAATTCAGGCCGGGCACTGCGCCCGGGCTCAACCTGAAAGGCCAGCTATGGATTCGCGTAAGACCACCAAACCCGCGAGCCATCACTGCTACGGGATCAAGAGGGAAGGATGCAGACCGTACACGGCAGGACCGTAAGGGAAATGGCGGAAATGCGTGGGTTTGCGCTGTGACCGCCTGTCTGACTGGGTCGGACAGTCCTGCAAAGCCGCAGAAAGCCGCCATTTTGCTGTCCGACGCTGTCCGACACATGTCCGCCCGCCGCTGCGCGATTGCCAGACGGCCCATGCTGGCCTAAAAGGGGTGCGCGCAATTCCCACCAGGCCTCCACGAGGGGTCTGGGTATGGTTGATGAAGTCCGGATTACGGTACGGATACCGCGCGAACTCGCAAATGGCGTCGAGAAGGTTCAGGAGGCGCGCGGGCTGACGCCCTCGATCATCCTGCGCAATGCGCTGACCCTCTACCTTGCGACCATCGACGGCAGCACCGAAACCGAGCGCCGGCGCCAGTTCTCGTCCGAGTATCTGTTCCTCGGAATCGACCTGCTCATCCAACGCCAATTTCCCGATGCCCACCAGGCCCTGATGGCGGAAGCGGACCGCCGTGTGGAGGCGCTCTATGCGGCGTCCTGACACGTGGTCCGACCAGGCCCGCCCGGGTCAGCTCAAGCATCATTCAGCGCGTGGAAGCATGCCGCGTAACGCCGGCAATTTCACCCGCGGCTCGCAGCTCATCACCCATGAATTCCTGATGTGGTTTGCCTCCGCCAAGATGCCGCTGCTGGTCTGGTTTTTCACCTTCCTCCTGGCCCTCTCGATCGTCCTCGCCCTGCTGCTCCATGAGCACGAAGTGCAGATGATCTTGATGCGGATTTACGCCGCGGGATGGAGCTTCATGGAGTTCAATCCCAAGAAGATCCTGAACCTCACCCTCCCCTCCGGAGAGGTCATCCCTGCCCCCATTGGCATGATCGCCTCGCACCCAGATGTCGTCATTGCCTGGAACAAGCTGATGCGCGCGATCTGGGGGTCGCTGTTCATCTCGCTTTTCATCGCAATCCCGATCTCGGTTTGGTTCGTCAATCTCTCGCACCGCCGCGGCAAGGCGATCCTCGAAGAGCGCCACCAGCGCGGCGCCATGCTGGTCGATGCCGCCGATCTTTCCGCCGTGATCAACGAGCACAACCGCGCCGCGCTTGCACAGGAAGTGTCCGAACGCATGCCCGGCAAGACGCTCGACGACGTCCTGAAGATGAGCTTCTCCGAGCGCAAGGAGGCGGGCATCCATCACGTCTACAACATCGCAGGCGTGTCGTTTCCGTGGCGCACCGAGCAAGCCCACACGATCATGATCGGCTCGACCGGTACCGGCAAGACTACCCAGATGCGGGACATGATTGCGCAGATGCGCAGGCGGCGCGACCGGGCGGTCGTGTTCGACCTCACCGGCGCTTATGTCGAAGCCTTCTACAACCCCGAAACCGACACGATCCTCAACCCGATGGACGAGCGCTGCCCAAGCTGGTCGCTGTTCGATGAGGGCAAGAACTACGCCGACTTTACCGCGATTGCCGCAGCCATCCTGCCGACCGACGGCGGCGGTTCGGACCCGTTCTGGATGCTGGGGGCGCGAACCCTGTTCGTGCAGTCTTGCGTCCAGTTGGTGAAGATCGGCCAGGCCACCAATGCCGCACTTGCCTACCGGCTGATGATGGCCGATCTCGAAGAGGTCCACGAGCTTCTCCGCAACACCATTGCCGAGCCGCTCACCGCTCCGGTCGCCGCGCGCATGGCCGAGTCCGTCCGCGCGGTTCTCAATACCAATGCCCAGGCACTGTTGTTCTTGCCCGAGGGCAAGGAGCCCTTCTCGATTTGCGATTGGATCCGGCACCAGGACAAGCCTGGATCGATCCTGTTCATCACCTCCTCACACAACGAACTGGTGCTCAACCGGGCGCTGCTTTCGCTCTGGATGAACCTTGCGGTCCACACCCTGATGCGCCTGCCGCGCACCCGGTCCTTGCGCACCTGGTTCTTCTTCGACGAGGTTCATGCGCTCCACCGCCTGCCGGCTATCGAGGACGGCCTACAGACCGCGCGTGGCTTTGGCGGCGCCTTCGTGCTCGGCATTCATTCCTTCGCCAAGCTGGCCGAGACCTACGGCAAGGAAGGCGCGCAGAACCTCGCCTCGCTCGCGCGCACCAAGCTGATCCTCGCGGCCGCCGATCGGGACACCGCCGAGCACTGTTCCGACTATATCGGTCACCGCGAAGTCAGGATGATGGATGAGGCCTACAGCTACGGCTACTCCAACATCCGCGACGCCGCGACCATCACCCCGCGCTCCGAAGTGCAGCCGCTGGTCCTCCCCGATGACATCATGCGCCTGCCGTCGCTGCGCGGCTTCCTGGTATTTCCCGAGGGCTTCGATGCCGCAAGGATCAAGCTCACCTACAAAGACTGGCCCAAGGTCGCTGAAGGCTATGTCCTGCGTGAAAATGTCCAGCCCATCGAGTTCGTGCCGCCGCCGGTAGATGACGCCGAAGAGACGGAAGTCGGGGGACGCGAACCGCGCGGCGAACCGCGCGGCGAACCGGAGCGTGAACTACGTAGCGACGAGCTCGAGAACGGTCCTGGCGTGCTTGCATCCGAGCCGGGTGATCCGGAGCATCCCGCTCCGGAAAACCTGCCGCAGGGACCCGAACAGAATCCGAGTGTGGGCAAGCAGATGGCCTTCAGGCTGGAGCAGGCTCCGCAGGGCGAACGAAATGGTGGACGCGAACAGGAAGTGCCGGACAAGGCCGTGGATCATGCCTCGGCGAAGGCTGCGGCGCAGCGCGCGGGCGTGACCCGCGAACTCAATGACCCCGTCCAAGAAGAGAGGCCCGCCGAGCGCGGCGGCAAGGCTGCACGCGAGATCGACGATCGCTCGCATTCCCATGACGACGGACCGGAGATGTAGGGCCATGCACTCCATTGCATCCGTCAGGTCGTCGAGCGGGGCTGCCGCCTATTTCGCCAACGACAACTACTACACCGAGCAGGAACACGCGGAGGCTGGGGTCTGGGGCGGCGAAGGTGCGCGCGACCTAGGCCTCTCGGGCCAGGTCGAGAAGAGCGCGTTCGAGGCGATCCTCAATGGGCACCTGCCCGATGGCGAGATGGTCGGGCAGGTCGAGGGCCGGCGCCTGGGTCTCGACCTCACCTTCTCGATGCCGAAGTCCGCCTCGATCCTGGCGCTGGTCAGCGGCGACAAGCGGATCCTCGATGCGCATCTGGCCGCCGTCAAATCGACGATGTCGCAACTCGTCGAGAAGCAGTTTGCCGAGAGCCGCAATTACGACCGCTCGCGCAGCGGCGAGCCGCAAAAGACCGGCAACCTCGTCTATGCGCTGTTCGCCCATGACACGAGCCGTGCGCTCGATCCGCAGGGCCATATCCACGCCGTCGTCGCCAACCTGACCCGCGATCCCAAGGGGACATGGAAGGCGCTGTGGAATGGCGAAATCTGGAAGAACAACACGACGATCGGCCAGTTCTACCACGCCGCCTTTCGCGCCCAGTTGCAGAAGCTCGGCTACGAGACCGAAGCGGCCGGAAAGCATGGCTCGTTCGAGATCAAGGGCGTGCCAAGCGAGGTGATCAAGGCGTTCTCGACGCGCACCACCGAGATCGAGGCGAAGATCGCGGAGACGGGCGCAACGCGGCTCGAAACCAAGAAGCAGATCACGCTCTACACCCGCGACCCCAAGCTGGCCGTCGAGGACCGCGGTGCGCTGACCGAAAGTTGGCAGCAGCGTGCGCAGGAGCTCGGCTTTGACGGGAAATCACTTGTCGCTGAGGCACGTGAACGTGCCGACTTGCAGGCACGTCCAACCTTCCGCGAAACCGCGACCGCCGCGCTTGGCGAAGTGTCGACCCGGATCGGCGCTGCGCTTCGCACGCCGAGCCCGCTGGCGGCCAGCGGCGCGGCGGCCCTGTTCCTCCCCGCCGGCACGATCAAGGCGCAGCACGCCACCGCCTCGGCGATCCGCCACCTGTCCGAGCGCGAGGCGGCGTTCTCGCCAGCAGCCATCCTCAGCGCTGCGCTGGGCTTCCAGATCAAGGGTCTTGAGGGCGGAGCCGTGGTCGAACGAATTGGCGAACTTATTCGCGAGGGCCATCTGATCCCCGGCAAGTCGGAGCGGCTCGACGGGCACTTCGATCTGGTGACGACGCCGGTGGCGCTCGCGATGGAACAACAGATTCTGGACCGCATCGATGCAGGTGCCGGACAGGGCCGCTCGTTCATGCCGCCCGAGCAGGCTATGGCGCGGCTGCAGGATGCGGCGCGCGAACTCGGCCAGGCGCGCGCCGGGGTCGATACATGGCAGCTCAACGAGGGGCAGCTCGCAGCCGGCGTCGCGATCCTCTCCGGCACCGATCGCTTTCTCAATGTCCAGGGCGTGGCGGGCGCGGGCAAGTCGACGCTGCTCGGCGCGCTCGACAAGGTCCTGAGTGATGAAGGCGTCAAGCTCGTCGGGCTTGCCTTCCAGAACAAGATGG
Source organism: Alphaproteobacteria bacterium HGW-Alphaproteobacteria-13 (assembly GCA_002842935.1). GTDB lineage: Bacteria > Pseudomonadota > Alphaproteobacteria > Sphingomonadales > Sphingomonadaceae > Sphingopyxis. The sequence continues at coordinate 9,945 of PHEM01000065.1, forward strand.
TAGCGGACCTGCGCGGCGGGGGCGGCCAGGGCATGTCGGCGGAGCAGATGCGCGAGGCGGGGATCGAGGCTTACACGATCGCCAAGTTCCTCAACACCTATGGCGGGGCTGCGGCTGCGGGATCGGGCGAGCGCTTCGAGGCTGCCAAGGCGGCGCTCGCCAATACGGTCATCATCACCGACGAAAGCTCGATGGTCTCCTCGCGCGACATGCTGCGGCTGACCGCGCTCGCCGAGCAGCTCGATCTCGCCAAGGCGCCCTTCATGGGCGACCGCCAGCAATTGTCGGCGATCGAACAGGGCAAGATGTTCGCCGTCAGCCAGGCCGCGGGGCAAGAAACCGTGCGGATGGACGAAAACATTCGCCAGAAAAACTCGCCCCTGCTGCTTGCTGTCGCCGGGCTCTCGAACGAGGGCCATGCGAGCCTCGCGCTCGACCTTCTTGCTGCGCACGGCCGCGTCATCGAAGCGGGCCCCGATCACGTCGCCCGCGCCGCCGAGCTATGGCTGTCGCTCAGTCCCGACAAGCGCGAGGCGACCGCTATCTTCACCGCCGGGCGCGATGACCGCGCCGAGATTAATGCGCGCGTCCAGGCAGGATTGCTCAAGGAAGGTACGCTCACCGGGCCAGGCCTCACCCTCACCACCCTGCAGAGCGCCAACACCACGCGCGAGGAGCTTCGCTTCGCCTCGACCTACCGGGTGGGCCAGGTGCTCGACGCGCGGATGGACGTGCGCGAACTGGGGCTGAAGCGCGGGGAGTATGAGGTCCGCGAGATCCGCAAGGACGGCAAGGTCGTGCTCGAGGCCGGGGGACGGCGCGAGGTCATCGACCCTGACCGGCTAGACCCCGATCATCGCTTCGACCGGATCGGGCTCTACGAGCAGAGAGAGCTCAAGATCCATGACGGCGAGACCGTGTTCTGGCGCGACAAGGATGGGGCCCGCGACATCGCCAAGTCGACCTACGCGACGGTGCTCGAGGCCCGGCCCGAAGGCGTGCGGGTGGAACTGGCCGACAAGCGGCGACTTGTGCTCGCGCCGGGCGATCCGATGCTGCGCCGGCTCGACCTCGGCTATGCGCTCAATGCCCACATGGCGCAGGGCATGACGAAACCGGAAGCGATCGAGGTCATCGCCTCGTCGCAGCGCAATCTCGCGACCCAGCGCACGCAGAATGTACTCAACACCCGTGCGACCGACGACATGATGGTCGTCACCAACAATCTCGAGGGCCTGAAGCAGCAGCTTGACCGGACGCCTGGGAACAAGACCTCCGCGCTCGAGGTGACCGCCAAAGTCGACGTCGAACCCCGCCATCACAATCCGGTCGATGCGCGGCAGTTGCCCGAACTGAAGATGAGCCCCGAGCTCCGGGCCAAGCTCGATGCGGTGCTGGGAAAGGTCCCCGAACCTCCGGTGCGCCAACTCCGCCCGGAAAAGTCGCTGGGGCTGGACCTGTGAGGTCCCTCCCCGCCCTCGCCCCGGCCGCGGCAGCCCAGGTGTTCGACCGCGCGCATTCCACGCTCGTCTGGCTGGCCGTGCTCGCCTTTGTGCTGCCCGAGCCTGCTGCCCGGGGCCTGGTTATCCTGGCAATGGTCGCGGTCGCGCTGGCCGCAGCGGCGGTCGCGTTCCTCGCGCCGGCCGCGCCTGATCCAAAGCCCGATCCCGATCCCGAACCGCCCGCCTGCGAACCGATGGAGAGCGACCATGGCCTATGAACACGAGGAAGTCGGCGACTTTGCGAGCGAGCGCGATGCCCAGGATTGGGCGGAACGTAACAACATCGATCCCCAGGATCTCCACTTCCGCGCCCGCGGAAGGCGGGGCGTCACCCTGAGCGTGCGCCGGTCGGCGCTCGGGGACTCGTCGCGCGGCGACCTCTCATACGGCCGCCGGACCGGCTTTTTCTGAAAACAAGGAGTCTAGCCATGAAACGATATGCCTATCTGCTCGCCCCGCTGCTTGCGGCGGCCGCCACCCCTGCCCTCGCTGCCGAACCCGCTTCCAGAGCACCCGCGGCGGCAACCTTGATCCAGAGCCAGCTCGAGAGCCGG
>PHEM01000520.1 GCA_002842935.1 Alphaproteobacteria bacterium HGW-Alphaproteobacteria-13
ACCTGTTAAGCAAGGCCACTCGTGCCGGATATTGCCCCAAAACAGGACTGCTCACGCCGCCGCTGGACCGCACGCGCCTACAGCGCCGACTGCCATCCCTTTATCGCCTCGACCGGCGACACCAGCATCAGCACGTTGAGCGTCAGATTGTCGCGGATCGTCCACAGCGTGAACAGTTCGAACGCGATGGCCAGCGCGACCGTCATCCACCAGCGCATCCGGCTGGCGGCAAGGAAGCCCGCGACCATGAACAACGTGTCGCTGACCGAATTGAGCACCGAATCGCCACTATAACCGAACGCCATCGTCACTTCGCGATAGCGGTCGATAATGACGCTTGAATTTTCGAGAATCTCCCAAGCCCCCTCGACGGTGATCGCGATGGCCAGCGGCACCCATAGCGAACGGCCCGGCATGAGCCAGCGCAGCACGCCATAGAAGATAAAACCATGGATCACATGGCTGAAGCTGTACCAGTCCGCAATCTGCTGGCTGTTCTGGTTCGACTGGACGGTGCCGTGCCACAGGCTGACCGTCCCGCACGGACAGATCGGCGGACGGCCCATCGCCAGCAGGATCGCGGCCAGCAGCAGTAGCAGCACCGCCGCGACCAGCCAGCCGGTTCTTGAAATTCCCGTCATCGCTGGTCCCCTTCCCGCTTGACCGCCGCGCCCGCCCGCGCAAATAGCGCCCATGACCGAAAGCGTCCACTTGAACCGCCGCGGCGTGTTGTTCATCCTGTCTTCGCCCTCCGGCGCGGGCAAGACCACCATCTCGAAGAAGCTGCTGGCGGCGGACCCGGACATCGCATTGTCCATCTCCGCCACGACGCGGCCGATGCGGCCTGGCGAGCGCGACGGCGTCGATTATCATTTCGTCGATACGCCGACCTTCAAACAGATGGTGGCGGACGGCGAGTTCCTGGAATGGGCACATGTCTTCGGCCACCGCTACGGCACGCCCCGCGCGCGAGTCGAGGCGCTGCTGAGCGCGGGCAAGGACGTGCTGTTCGACATCGACTGGCAGGGCGCGCAGCAGCTGTATCAGGAGGCCGGGCCGGACGTGGTGCGTGTGTTCGTGCTGCCGCCGACGATGGAGGAACTGGAACGCCGCCTGCGCGCGCGCCAGACCGACAGCGAAGAGGTGATCGCCGCGCGCATGGCCCGCGCCGCGAACGAGATCAGCCACTGGGACGGCTATGACTATGTGCTGATCAACGACGATGTGGAGACCTGCTTCGACCAGGTCTGCGCGATCCTGCGCGCCGAGCGGCTGAAACGCCGCCGCCAGATCGGCCTGATCGGCTTTGCCCGCGACCTGATCCGGTCGGTGCCGGAAGCGGACAAGCGGCTGTAACAAGCGTCGTCATTGCGAGGAGCCGCAGGCGACGAAGCAATCTCCAGCCCTCGTCCTGCTTTACCGATCGCTGGAGATTGCTTCGCTTCGCTCGCAATGACGATGGATTGGCCTCCTAAACCGGCCTCGCCATATTGTCTTCAAGCTCCGCCTGCACTTCGGCGCGGAGCGGCTTGGCCTGATCGTCGGTGCGGCATACCACCACCGTGTCGCAGGTGGCGATGCAGCGGCCGTTCTGGAACATCGCCTGCACCAGCGTCCAGCTCGACGTGCCGATGCGGCCGATGCCGGTCGCGATCCGCACCGGGTCGGGGAAATTGCCTTCGGCCAGATAGTTG
>PHEM01000066.1 GCA_002842935.1 Alphaproteobacteria bacterium HGW-Alphaproteobacteria-13
AAAGAGGACAATAACGATCAATTTGACAAGCACGATAAAATTGTTAACTCGTGTGGATTCGCGGATACCAACAACCAATAATGCTGTCATAAGTCCGACGATAAAAATGGCCGGACAATTCAGAATTGCACCGCTTGTGCTCCAGCCATCTGTAAGGGAATAAGAAAACGGCGCCTGGCAGAAAGCAGCCGGAATGTTTATATTAAAATCTTTCAGGAAGCTTACTACATAGCCTGACCAGCCAACCGCGACTGTTGACGCACCGAAAAGATATTCCAGCACAAGATCCCAACCGATTATCCATGCCAGAAATTCTCCCAGTGTCGCATAAGCATAGGTATAAGCACTGCCGGAAATCGGAATCATCGAAGCAAATTCCGCATAACACAGACCGGCCAGCGCGCATCCGAATGCGGAAATGATAAAGGAAAGAATAATTGCGGGACCGGCATAAGTTGCCGCAGCCTGTCCTGACAGCACAAAAATTCCCGCGCCGATAATTACGCCTATTCCAAGACTGATCAGTCCCCACGGTCCAAGCACTCTTTTTAGTTGATGTTGTTCAACCTCAGGCTCCGCCATGATAAGTTGCAGCGGCTTTCTCGCAAACAAACCTTTCATAGTTCAATCCTTCTGTAATTTATAAGATAACAGCGCTTTTTTCTGGTTGAAGTATATAAGGAAATCTTCTTTGTATGTCAAATAGAAAACCCGTTTTTACACGGGTTTTCTACTTTAATCGTTTTTAAAACGATATGCTTATTAAATTTATTTCTATCTATATATTTACTTATTTTTTATTCTTGGCTCTAAACTCCGCTAAATAACCTTTCACCTCTTCTAATTCGGCTTTCGAGTAATACTTCCCCGCAAATTCCTCCCAAACAGGTATCAATCTCTTTCTGAACACCTCAATGTCCGCAGGCGTCATTTTTGTTTCTTTCATGCCATACTTAATCATAGAGTTAAGACATTTTTCATTGCTGGCACGGACTTTCTGTCTGAACTCTTTTTCTATCGACAGTGCAAAATTATCGATGGCAATCTGATGTTCCTTGGGTAATAAATTCCATGCCTGGTTCGATACAATTCCCGCCGCGGGCGAATACCGTATCCGCAGAGGATTGACATATTTCATAACAGTATACATCTGTGTTCCTACTGCCCAAAGAGCAGGACTGATAAAAGCATCACAAACACCGGTGCGAATCGAAGCAGCAACTTCCGGTACTCTAATCGGAAGAGGACTTGCCCCCAGAGCTTTCAAAGATTTTTCTTCCAGTGGACCATACCAGGTCAGGAAACGGCTTTTCTTGAAGTCATCCGGGGTCCTGATTTCATGTTTCGTGGAGTACATCTGATCGAAATCCTGTTCTGCCAGTACAAGAATGTGGTATCCTCTCTTGTGATACCACTGGCTGATACGAGGCCTTATTTTAGAATAAACATATTCTATTTCGTCATAATTACTAAATAAGAACGGAAGTTCCATCAAGGCCATCTCCGGACAACCCATCACAACTCCCCATCCGGTAAATCCGCCTCCCTGCAGCTGGCCGTTGCGCATCTTGGCCAATATATCCAAATCGTCTCCCATTGTTCCGCCGTAATACCAATCTAAAACTACTTCGCCATTAGTAACTTTTAATACGCCGGGATTAATCATTTCTTTAATCAATGCCGCCCAACCGACACCATCTGGAGCCAATGTACCCATTTTACAGAGATAAACCATCTTACCGTTTCTCATTTGCCTGATATTATCCTGTGCTCCCCACGCCTCCTGAAATAAAACTGCTGAACTTAAGAAAAACACGACAAACCCGATCCAAAGCAACGATACGACTTTTTTCCCTTTCATAATTTCTCCCCTTCTCCAAAGTTGATTTATAAACTACGTGAATGTGAAATTCACAGTAATTCCTGAATCGGACTTTCTTTTTTCCAAATTAATGATCAGCGATACTTAAGTCTTATTACATTTCTAAAATTTATTCTGTAAACTTAAAAAAATAAACTTATTGAATGAAAATTAAAACTTCAGCCTTGAAACATCCTAATTTAGGTAAATACTTTAATGGAGACTTGGCAAAAAAAATGCACTTCGTAGAGCTGGTACAATAAGAAGAGTTGACGGCCATATGAGTTTATTCCTCCAGCAAGTTAAGAAAGAAAACTACTCAACCACAATCAAACAATAATGTGAAGTATTGTTCACTTTTTAAACCTTTGTTTATTTTTTGTCAACAAATAATTTTAATCGCCCCTAAATTTATTTATTTTTTAAGATTATGAATCCTGAAATACAGAATTTACATACAGCAAAAAAATATCATTTGTATAAAACATATAAGATTAAAACTAAATTTAATCGCTGGGATAGATATGATAGCAACTCAAGGCGTTAAAATGTTAAAATAAAACTAAATGTAAGTTGAAAATCCGGACGCGGCGGGAGACGAACAATCCTCCAATTATTATTTTAAGGAGGATCATGGGATCATGGGGACGCCCTTAAAATTCTAAGTTACTATTCATCCATTAGCTGATAATCATTTTCTTTTACTATCAGCTTACCCCTTTGGGCACAGTAGCCTACCCCAGGCACGCTTATACCTATGCGTCGAGCCAACTCTGTATGTGATATCCCTAACTCGCTTGATGCCCAATAACAAAACAAACTTCTTGCTCTTACTTTTGTAGGTTCTTACTTCAGGAAAAAATATCATCTCCTTCGACAGCGCATATCGTCGCTGCTCGTTAACGCCGTATTGCGTAATGCCGTTCAGACTTTTCATCAGTCTCCGACAATACCGCCTCAACAAAATCACCGTCTCCGAGTATTCTTTCATCGCTCTTCATGTGCGATCCCTTCAGGCCTACTGTCTTTATCTCCGACCATCCTCCCAGGCTTCGGATCAGTCCACCACCGACCAGATCCTCTCGACGGCCTTGATCGATGCCTTCAGATACAAATGCATCATAGTGTCTAATGGCGCGATTTCTCTGTTTTCCAAAATAGCAACGCACTCTATCACTGTCTTGCCAGTCTCTCTTTTGGTTGCCCAGCAAGACACTGTGACCGCAATATGGATATTTGCTAAGTGCTTCAAGACTTCTCACAAGTCCGGCGCGGCAAGGGTTTAAATGAATATATCGAACCAGTTCCGTTAAATACGTATCTTCCTGACAGAGCATTGATTTATATCGATTTTGAAAGAGCTGACCGCTCCGCTTGTGTCTACGATTGGAATAGACTGCATAGCCGGTCAAAAGTCTTCTCATCAGGGTGGCAATCGGAACACTGCCGGTCCGAAAAAGAAAATGGGCATGATTGGGTATTAAAGCCCATGCATAACATGACGTTTTGTCTCAGGCAGGAGTTTTTCAAGGCGTACCAGAAAATCTTCCCTATCTTTATTGTCCATGAATATTTTTCGACGCTCTATCCCCCTGATCATGATGTGATGTAAAATGCCGGGTGCATCGAGTCTTGCTGAGCGTTTTGGGCGAGAGGCCGTCGCGCTCGTTCTTCGCGATCCACTCCTCGGCGATCGCTGCGAAGCTGTTGTCTTCCGCGATCTTCCGGGTGATCCGGGCCACTTTCTTTTCTGCCGCGGGATCGACGCCGGTGATGATCTTCTTGCGGGCGGCGTCACGAAGTTCGCGGGCATCGGCAATCCCGACGTCCGGCCATGATCCGAAATAGAGAGTCTTTTGCCGACCGAGATGACGATAGTTCATTCGCCAGAGCTTTGATCCATTTGGCCTGACCATGAGGTACAGGGCATCAGCATCCGTCAATTTGTAGGCGGTTTTCCGCGGCTTGGCGTTGGAAATCTGGATATGGGTAAGCGACATGATGGTTTCACCTTCAGAGGGCTGGCCGGAACCATCAAAAGCACCATCAAAACCGGTACCATGCTGATGGTCCTGGCTGGATCAGCCCGGATTCCACTCAGCGATTCTCTCTGAAAAAATGCCGGTAAACCAGCCGCTTACTGGACGTTACCGGACGTTGCCGGAAAGTCCAATGGTGCCCGGGGACGGAGTCGAACCGCCGACACTGCGATTTTCAGTCGCATGCTCTACCAACTGAGCTACCCGGGCACTTGTGCCTGCAGGACCCTTCGGCCTGCTGGCGAGCGGCGGCTATAGGCAGGGCTTTTCATCCTGTCCAGTGGCTTTGTGCGTCCCTTTCGGCCCGTCAGCCTTCGTCATAGCGGTCGTCGTCGGCGGTGCCGTCCGGCGGCTGGTCGACGGGGACGCGATAGCTTTCGCCGAACCATTGCAGAAGGTCGCGGTCGCGGCAGCCGCGGCTGCAAAATGGCTTATATTCCTCCGCGCGCGGCTTGCCGCACAGCGGGCAGGCGCGGGACCTTGCGGCGCTTTCATTGGGCATGGCCCACTCCTTTCGCTTGCGCATCGGCGACGACCTCGACAGGCCGCCCCGTGCGGCGTTGCAGCGCCGCGATCCAGTGCGGCCGGGCGCGGATATGGTCGACAACGGCCGGACGCGCCGTCAGTTGCAGCACGCCCGTCCCCACGGCGCGCTCCGCCTGCCGCAGCAACTGCGCCGCGTCGGCGGCTGCGGCGTCATATCGCAGCTGCTCGATCAGCGAGGGCCGTTCGCGCCGCCGGATGATCTGCATCAGGCCAAAGCCGTTGACGGCAGTGCGCTCGAACGGCGGCGGCAGCAGCGCGTCGATCAGCGCATCGACGGCCTGCCGCCCGGCCCGGCCGGGCAGCGAGGGGAAATCGATGCCGATCGACCCGCCGATGCCGCAGCAGCGGATGACATCGACCGCCGCCGCGCCGCCCGCCTTTGCCAGGGCCAGCGCATCCCCTTCCCCGTCGATGTCGATCAGCGTCATCGCGGGCGTCGTATCGACCCACAACGCGCCGCCCGCGAAGGGCCAGCGGCCGGTGCGGACATGGTCGGCGAGGTCGGACCAGCCAGCCTCCTCCAGCCGGTCGGAACCATGAGCGGGCAAGTCGACCACGGGCAGGCCCGTCGCCGCGATCCGGGCGCGCAGGTCCGGCCCTTCGGCAGGCTCCGCATCGGTAACGCGCACGCGCGCGGGTTTGTCGCGGCCGCGCTCGCGCAGCGCCATGCGCACGACCTCGACCGTCAGCCGCGTGCCGAGCGGCAGGCCGGACGATCCCGCCAGCGTGGCGGCGGGTTCGCCGGGCGCGTCGAGCAGAACCGTCCCCGGCTCGGTCAACCGCGCGGTCAGCACCGCACCGACGCGCGGCCCTTCGCTGTCGCGCTCGATTCGCGCCTCGACGATGCGGCCGTCTGCGACCAGCGCGGCGCGGACTTCGCCGATCCCGGCCTCGTAAAGCCATTCAGCCAAGCGGCACGCCCGCGCTGGTCAGCAGGTTGCGGGTTTCGAACAGCGGCAGGCCGACGACATTGGAATGGCTGCCCGACAGGAAGCGGACGAAGGCCTCGGCGCGGCCCTGGATGGCATAGCCGCCTGCCTTGCCCATCCCCTCGCCGCTCGCCACATACCAGTCGATCTCGGCGGCGCTCAGCGTCTTGAAGGCGACGATGGTGTCGACGGCGCGGACGCGCGGCCTGCCGTCGGCTGCGACGACGCAAACGCCCGACCAGACATGGTGCCGCCGCCCCGACAGCAGCGCCAGCATATGGCGAAGATCGGCTTCGTCGGCGGGCTTTTCGAGCAGGCGCCGCCCGACCGCGACCGTGGTGTCGCCCGCCAGCACGACTTCGTCGGGCGCGCGTTCGACCGCGAGCGCCTTCGCCTCGGCAAGCCGCGCGACATAGGCGCGTGGAAGTTCGCCCTTCAGCGGCGTCTCATCGATGTCGGGGGCGGCGATGCGCGCGGGCGTCACGCCGATCCGCGCCAGCAGTTCGCGGCGGCGCGGCGACGTGGAGGCGAGAACCAGCGCGGGGGATGATGCCGCGCCGGTCACTTGAAGCGATAGGTGATCCGACCCTTGGTCAGGTCATAAGGCGTCAGTTCGACGAGCACCTCGTCGCCGACCAGCACGCGGATGCGGTTCTTGCGCATCTTGCCGGCGGTGTGGCCCAGAATTTCGTGGTCGTTTTCCAGTCGGACGCGAAACATCGCGTTGGGCAGCAGTTCGACCACCTGGCCGCGCATTTCCAGAAGTTCTTCTTTCGCCATCTATCCTCTATGGGCTCGAAATATCGGGATGCGCGCCCATAGCGCCAATCGCGCGGAATTGGAAGCGATCTGTCGCGGGGCGGCGTGGAGGGACGAAACGAAGCGCTTTTAGGGTTCACGCGAAGACGCGAAGAGGTCGTGCCAGCCGCGAAGCGGCTTTTCCTTATCCACGCTGTAACACGACGCACCATGGATGGTAAAAGGGGCCTGTCGGCCCGAAAGCACTTCTTCGCGCCTTCGCGTCTTCGCGTGAATCAAAATATCACGACACCAGCCGCAATTTCCGCGCGATGCGCCAGCCCACCGTCTTCGCCCGCGCATGGCTGGGCCAGCGCGGGGGCATCGCGGGATCGAGACCGAAGCGGCGCAGCGCCGCATTGGCGGCATGGGCCTCTGACTCGCGATAGCTCCATTCGCTGCGCCAGGTGATCGACAGCGAGATCGACGGCGCATCGCCGTTGGCGACGAAGTGCGGCGCCATCACCGGCATCAGCACGGCGTCGCCGGGACCGAGCGGCACTTGCTGGACGTCGGCCATATAGCTTTCGTCCCACGGCAGGTTGCGATGGCCGCCGGTGTGATAGCGCTCATGCTCGATGCGGGGCGCGAAGCGTTCGTCGCCTTCGGGCCAGACATGCATGACCTTATGCCCGCGAAGCTGGAGCAGGATGTTGTGCTCCGGGTCGAAATGATAGGGGGTGATCGATCCCGGCGACGACAGGAAGATGAAGCCCTGCGGCGTCAGCATCGCCCCCGTGCGCGGCTCGACCACGGGCTTCAGTTCGGCGAGCAGGTCCATCAGCAGCGTGCGATAGGCCGGCACCGTCTCGATATTCTTGAGCACCGCCCAGCTGCGGTTGGTGTCGATGGTGCGGATCGTCTCGGCGATCGACAGCGCGCTTTTCGGCACATCCTCCGGCCGGATGCCGATCGGGACGTCGCCCGGATTATATTCGACCTGCTCCGCCGGCAACGCCTCGCCCAGCGCCGCCAGCGCGTCCAGCGACAAGAGCATATGGTCGGGCAGCCGATGGTGCAGCAGCCCTGCCCGCAGCGGATAGAGCGCCGCCATGCCGTCCAGCGCGGCGGGAGGAAAAACGGGCTGGTCGATGCGTTGATGGGCCGTCATGGCTGTTCCTGTGCTTGCTGTGTTTCATTGGCGGCGGGCGCGGCGCCTTTCCAGCGCCGCCAGAGCTTTTGCGCGCGCGTCAGCGCCGCGAAGCGCAGCCGGTCGCCCGCGCCCGCCAGCGGGACGTTGAGCCAGACGAGGCGGCGGCGCTCGCGCCACACGCTGTCGATCATCGGATGGCCGGGCGCGGCGCAGCTGTCGACCCAGGCGATGCGGGCGTCGTCCAGCAGGTCGAGATTCGCCTGTTGCAGCAGCACGCCGGGCGAGAAGCGTGCATAATCCTCGTCAAAGGCGGTCTTGAACGAAAAGCCGCCGGGCGGGCACAGGAAATGGGTCAGCATCGCCAGCGGCCGGCCGTCGAGTTCCAGCGCGCGCATGTCGAGCCGTCCCGCCTGCGCCGCGCCCGCAAGCACGGTGCGGAACCACGCCTGCGTATCGTCCTGGCTGACCAGCGCGGAACCCGCGCGCCCTTTCCATCCGCGCGCCTCCAGCTCCAGGAAGGCGTCGGTCCACGGCGCCAGCGCATCGTCCGCCGACCAGCGGCGAAAGGCGATGCTCCCCTGTTCGGCCAGGCGGCTCGCCTGCCGCCGCAGTTCCTTGCGCTTCTTCGCGCGCACTGCGGCATCCCAATAGGCGGCGGGCGACAGCTCGCTTTCCAGCAGCGCGCGTTCCTCGCGGCGGACGGCGACGGCCTCTCCCCCGCGCATCCGTGCCGCATCGACGAGCGCGCGGTGCAGCGGCCCGTCTTCGCTGAGGCGCGGGACATGCAGCAGCGTATGCGCCCAGTCCGCCGTATCGCACCAACCGAGCAGGACCGCCCAGAACAGATGCTCGAAGCCCGCCCGGACCAGCGGCGCGCCGTGGAAATGATTATGATGCGTCCAGCCCGTGACATGGCGCAGCGGCACGCGGCCATAGCGGGCGGCGGGCGCCAGCGGCATCGCGCCGATCACCGGCCCGTCGCTGCCGTCGCGCACGAACAGCAGCCGCGCGTGCCGGTCGGGATCGAGCAGGTGCAGCGCCGGTTGCAGGCACCAGCGCTCGGCAAAAGGGTTCGGCTCGCTCGCCGCGTCCGCCAGCCTGTCCCATGCGGCGGCCAGATCGTCCGGCAGCGCCAGCGGATCGGCGACCCGCACCGACAATCGCGCGGGATCGGCGGCCGCGAACGCGCCATCGACCGGAAAGGCAGGATGCACCGTCATGCTGCGCGGCCTAGCAGCAACTCGTTAAAATGCGGTGGCGATCCCGCCGAACAGCGAACGATTCCTTCAGGGTAAAGCCGTGTACTCCCGCGAAGGCGGGAGTCCATCTCCGGTCAGTGCAAGATGGAACAGGCGGATGATGGACTCCCGCCTTCGCGGGAGTACACGGCTTTTTCCGGCGACCTATATCCCGAACAGCCGCGCCAGCGATTTTTCCAGCATGAAATATTGCCAGATCAGCCGCCCATGGTCGCGCCGTCCCGACTGGTGCGCGGCGACGACGCGTTCGATTTCCGCCATGTCGAACCAGCCCGAGCGCGCCAGCGTCGCCGACGTCGCCAGCCCCTTTGCCGCATCGACCAGCGGCCCGCGAAACCATGCCGACACCGGCGTCACGAACCCCATCTTGGGGCGATAGAGGATGTCGTGCGGCAGGTATCGCTCCATCGCCAGCTTCATGATCGCCTTGCCCTGCGACCCCTTGACGCGCATCGACGCGGGCAGGCTCGCGGCGAATTCGATCAGGCGATAGTCGAGCAAAGGCTCGCGCGCCTCCAGGCTGACCGCCATGCTCATGCGGTCGGTCTTGGTCAATATGTCGCCAGGCAGCCAGATCATCAGGTCGGCATATTGCGCGCGGTCGAGCGGTTCGCGCGCCGGGGCGTCGGCCATCGCCTTCCAGTATCGCGCCTCGGCGACATGGTCGCCCAGCGCCTGCCGCGCGGCATCGTTGAACAGCCGCGCACGCTGACCCGGTCCCGTGACGCCGACCGCCTCCGCATAGCCCTCCGCCCCGCTTTTCGACAGGCTGGCCAGCGTCGCGCGCGCGCGCAGCGGGCGCGGCGCCCAGTCCATCTGCGGCCAGACGCGCGACAGCGGACCCAGCAGGCCGCGCCGCAGGAATCCGGGGATCATGCCGCGCAGCCGCTCTTCCTGATGCTGGAACACCAGCCGGCGATAGCCCGCGAACGCCTCGTCTGCGCCGTCGCCCGACAGCGCGACCGTCACTTCCTCGCGCGCCAATTCGCAGACGCGGTAGGTCGGCAAAGCACTGGCGTCGGCGAAGGGTTCGTCGAACATGTCGGCGATGCGGTCGACCAGCGCGAAATCGGCCGCCGCGACGGTGCGCGTGCGGTGATCGGTCGCGAAGCGCTCGGCGATCTGCTGGGCGTAAGCGGTCTCGTCGAGCGACGCCTGGTCGAAACCGATGGTGCAGGTCTTGACCGCCTTCGCGCTCGCCTCGGCCATCAGCGCGACGACCGCGCTCGAATCGACGCCGCCCGACAGGAAAGCGCCGAGCGGCACGTCGGCGACCATGCGGTCGGTGACGGCGGCGCGCATCAGGTGGACCAGATGCTCCGCCGCCTCGCCCTCGCTCGCCCGGATGCGGCGGGAGAAATCGGGCGCCCACCAGCGCACGGGCGCAGGCGCGGGCTTGCCGCGTTCCAGCAGCAGATAATGTCCGGCGGGCAGCTTCTCGACCCCCGCAACGATGCAATTATCGTCGGGGACATAGCCAAGCGCCATGAAATCCTCGACCGCCGTCAGATTGGCCTCGCACCGCAGCAAGGGGTGGCGCAGCAGCCCCTTCAGTTCCGACGCAAACGCCACCGATCCATCGGACAGGCGGACATGGTGCAGCGGCTTCACCCCCAGCCGGTCACGCGCGAGGAACAGGCAGCCGCGCGCATGGTCGTGGAGCGCAAAGGCGAACATGCCGTTCAGCCGCGACAGGCAGTCCGGTCCCCATTGCCGCCACGCCGCGATGATGACTTCGGTGTCGCCGCTGGTGCGGAAACGGTGGCCGCGATCCTCCAGCTCGGCGCGAAGCTCGCGGAAATTATAGATTTCGCCGTTATAGGTCAGCGTCACCGCCTCGTCGTCGCTCGCCATCGGTTGCGGGCTGCCCTCGATATCGATGATCGACAGGCGCAGATGGGCGAGACCGACGCCGGGCGCGGTCCACTCGCCCGCGCCGTCCGGTCCGCGATGCTGCATCGGCTGAAGCATCGCGCGCAGCCGTGCGGGATCGACGGGCTTCGCCGTTTCGAGGTGATAAATGCCTGCAATTCCACACATGAGAGCTATGCCCTAGCGCGTTTTCAGCGCGCGGTCAGCCATCGCCTGCGCTCCGCCCGACGCGGAAAGGAAAGCGGCGATCGCATCGCGCCCGCCCGCGCCCTCTTCGCTCGACAGGATCAGCGACAGCGCGCGCGGGTCGCCGCCCAGCAGCCGGGCCTTGAGTTCCGCCAGCTTCGCCGCGCGGGGATCGCCGGTCGCGCGGCCATCGACGACATACCATGTCGCCGCGTCGCGCAGCACCGGCCCTGCACGCAGCAGCCGCTCGGTCCGCCCGCCGCCGACGGGCGGCAAGGCGGCGCTCCATGCCCAGGGTCCCTCGGGATCGATCGCGCCCTGGCCATAGCCGACGACTTCGCGCCCCTCCGCCTGCCGTTCATAGCCGCCGATCGCCACGGTCACGCGGCGGCCCGCCGCATCGGTGAAGTGGCGCATCAGCACATGATCCGCGCCATCGAAGCGCGGCTGCCACGCTGCCCCCGCCGCGCCGCTTTCGCTCCAGCCCGGCGGCACGGCGACCGCCATCACCGCGGGCAAAGGCGCCGAGCGGCCGCCGATCAGCGCCGCCCATCCCGCGAAGAAGAACAGGATCGCCAGCGCGGCGGGCAGCACCGCCTTTGCCGGTGCGGCATGGCGCGGCAGGCCGCCGAGGCGCGACACATCGACGGCGGCATCGTTCGCGGGCCGGTCGAACCAGCGCCACCCGGCCAGCATGACGAGCAGGATCACCAGCCCGAAAAAGACCCAGCCATAGACGATATGGTCGATGCCCCCCGCCGCCTCGATCCCCCAGACTTCGGCGGCGGCCATCGTCCCCCAGGCGCGCAGCGCGTTGGCGAGGACGGTGGCGGCCAGCGCGCCCACGACGAACAGGATGCGCCGCGTCCAGCTTTTGAAACAGAGATGCGCGGCAAAGACCGCATAGGCGAGCATCGCGATCAGAAAGGCGACGCCCGAACATTCCTCCGCCACTTCGAACAGACCGGCGGGCGTGGTGATGAACACGCCCTCCATCTGCGCCGGAATACCCGTCAGGCCGAGCAGCGCGACGCTGATATGCGCGGTGAAGACCTGAAGCAGCGGCACCAGTTCCTCACCGAACGGCACCAGCAGCAGGGCATAAGCGAGCGGGAAGAGCAAGGCCCGCACCAGTTTCTCGCCCAGCACCGCCGCGACCGCGCCTTGCAGCATCAGCACCAGCGCCAGTTGCCGGAACAGCGCGACTCCGGCGGCGTCGCCGACCAGCCACAGCAGCCCGGCCCCGGCGATCCAGATCAGCGCGGGCCACCAGCAGGCGGGTTCCAGCGTCCGCAGCCGCTCCAC